>JBDUCU010000126.1:0-7914 GCA_040003315.1 Burkholderiaceae bacterium
CTTGTATCCCGCGATGTTTGCCTGCGACGACAGCACATCCATGCTCTGGGCACGGGTGGTGCGCGGCGCGGCTTCGAGCGCAAATGCGGTCAGGCCGGCAGCGTTCATGGTTGCAATGCCGTCTTCATTGAACGGTTCCAGCAGCCCGACCACAACGGTCCCGCGCTTCATCAGAGCCAGCTCGTCAGGTAGCGGGGTCCGCACCTTCAGCACTGTTTGCTTGCCGAGCGCATTCGCAGCGGTTCCGATAGTCGCCCCTGCGGCGACATAGGCTTCGTCGGTAAAGCTCGCTCTGGCTCCGGCCCCCGACGCGACGGTGACGATATGCTTGGCCGCGACGAGTTTTTTTACAGTTTCGGGGGTCGCAGCCACCCGAGTCTCGCCTGCACGCACTTCCGCCGGAACTCCGATCTCCATTCGGCCTCGTCCGCTGTTTTTATAGAATCGCGACTTTACGCGAAAGCACCCAATCGATGAACCGCAAGCGCGTTGTTGTCGGCATGTCCGGCGGCGTCGATTCCTCGGTCGCTGCGCACCTGTTGAAGCAACAAGGCTACGACGTCGTTGGCCTGTTCATGAAGAACTGGGAAGACGACGATGACGACGAATACTGTTCGACACGCCAGGATCTGATCGACGCAGCCGCCGCCGCCGATGTGATCGGCATCGAGCTCGAAGCGGTCAATTTTTCGGCCGAGTACAAAGATCGCGTCTTCGCTGAATTTCTGCGCGAGTACTCGGCCGGGCGCACGCCAAACCCGGATGTGCTGTGCAATGCCGAGATCAAATTCAAGGCATTTCTCGACCACGCGGTGACACTCGGCGCCGACTGCATCGCTACAGGACACTACGCGCGCCTGCGCGAAATTGAAGGGCTGTTCCAATTGCTGCGAGGCCTCGATGGTGGCAAGGATCAAAGCTACTTCCTGCACCGGCTGAATCAGCGCCAGCTTGCTCATACACTGTTCCCCGTCGGCGATCTACATAAGACCGAGGTGCGAAAACTTGCGCGTGACGTCGGATTGCCGAACGCAGCCAAGCGCGATTCCACCGGCATCTGTTTTATCGGCGAGCGACCGTTCCGCGAATTCTTGAATCGCTACCTGCCGATGACACCGGGACCGATTCGCACCCCTGACGGCGCAGCGGTTGGAGAGCACGTTGGGCTCGCCTTCTACACGCTCGGTCAGCGCAAAGGAGTGGGCATCGGCGGCGTCAAAGACTCATCGGGCGAACCCTGGTTCGTCGCGCGCAAGGAGATGGTCTCAAACACGTTATGGGTCGTACAGGGCCACGACCATCGATGGCTGCTGAGTCGACAGCTTTCCGCGGCAAGTTCGACATGGATCAGCGGGACTGCTCCGCTGGTGGGAACGCGTCTTGCCGCCAAGACTCGATATCGGCAAGCGGACGCCGAGTGCGTAGTGAAAGCTATGGTCGGTGATTCCTTCGAGCTCGAGTTTGTGGAGGACCAGTGGGCCGTCACACCAGGACAATCTGCTGTGCTGTACCAAGGCGAAGTTAGTCTGGGCGGCGGAGTGATCGAAGCCGTGGCGACGACTAGCGTTGGGCACGTTAGCGCTGCACTGGCGTCACCGCAATGAGCCGCGTCTGAGTGGATTTTTGATGAATCGCGCTGTATTTTTTTTCGCAATTTCAATTGGTGCAAGCCACTCGCTGGTGGCCTGTGGCGGTGGGTCTGCCAACGCGCCGATACCCCTAGGTACACCGACTCCCCCTGCCAGCGGATCGCCGCCACCCCCTGCACCGCCCCCCGCAACGCCAGCGTCGAGCGAGACGCCCACCCTGACGCGCACGTCAGTGATGACTGGCTTGCAAAGCCCGTGGGACCTCGCATTCACGCCCGACGGCGCGATGCTGTTTACCGAGAAATGCCGCGGTCTGTCGGCGCGGTTGGCGAGTGGGGCAACCGTCAGACTGTTCGGAACGGCGGGCTCATCGCTGGTTGCGGCCGACCTTTTTTGTGAAGGCCAAAGCGGCGTTCATGCTGTCGCAGTCGACCCCGACTTCGCGAACGGAAATCGCTACGTCTATGTTTTCATGGCGTCGAATCTGCAGACCAACCCGCGCACCAATCGCGTCGTGCGCTTGACGCTGAGCGCCGACAACACAAGTGCCAGCGGCCGCACCGACATCATTGCCGACATTGCGTACAAAGATGTCGGCAATGCCGTCGGCGGTCCGGGCTCGCATAGTGGAGGCCGCGTCCGCTTCGGGCCCGATCGCTTCCTTTATGTCACGTCGGGCGACAATCACAATTCGACGCTCCCGCAAGACCTGCGGCGGCTTGGCGGCAAAGTGATGCGAGTCGACCGTGATGGCAATGCCGCGCCCGGCAACAACACTCCTGCGGGCGGTGATCCGCGCATCTTCACTTATGGCCACCGCAACGTGCAGGGCATCACTTTCCGGCCGGCCGGGCAGCCGAATGCGGGTCAGCCGTTCATCTCGGAGCACGGTCCGAATCATTCCGATGAGGTCACGCCTCTGGTTGCCGGCGGCAATGGAGGATGGGATCCACAGAACCGTCCAGGCCTGAACTGCCAGGATAACTACTGTGGTTATGCGGGCGATCCAACCACGATGCCGATGACGGACACCGTGCGCTTTCCAAATGCAATGCGCCCAAGTTGGGTTCACAACCAGGGAGCGCGCGGCATGGGCCCGGCCACGTTCCTCAGCGGCAGCCAGTGGAAGAGTTGGGACGGGCGGTTGTTGGTCAGCATTATGGCCGCAGAGCGGATCGCCGTTCTTGAGCTCGATCCAACCGGAATCGCAATTGGCAATGCAACCGTGAACTTGCCGTCGACACGCAGCCGCTCTCTGGTGCAGGGCCCCGATGGGAACCTGTACGTCGTGACCGATGGCGGCGAGATCTGGCGCGTCGTACCCAGCTGATCGACGTCGACTCGATGCCTGAGGCCTCCTGATGTAGCCTTGCCGGCAAAATCAGGGGGCAAATCTTGTCAATCGTCATTGCGGGCACCGGCTACGTCGGCCTCGTTACCGGCGCCTGTCTCAGCGAAGTGGGCCACACCGTCGTTTGTGTCGATGTCGACGCCGCGCGCATCGAGCGGCTGTCTGCTGGAGAAGTACCCTTCTACGAACCGGGCCTCGCAGAGCTTGTGCGCAACGGCATGAGCTCGGGGCGGCTGGATTTCTCGACCTCACTGCCCGATGCATATCGCCGCGCAAAGACGAATCGCACGCTGAGTGCGCCGGTCGTGATGATTGCGGTAGGTACGCCGTCGGGGGATGACGGCTCGGCCGATACCTCGGTCGTGATGCAGGTTGCGCGCGAGATCGGCGCGGTCATCGATGAGTACACCGTTGTCGCGTCGAAGTCGACCGTCCCGGTCGGCACCTGCGAAAAAGTGATGCAGTCGATGCTCGACGCTGGCGCGCAGCGATCACATTTCGACGTTGTCAGTAACCCGGAATTTCTCAAGGAGGGCGCAGCCGTCGAAGATTTCATGCGACCCAGCCGGATCATCGTCGGCGCCGATGCCGCGGCCGCCACGCAGGTGATGCTCGAGCTCTATCGTCCCTTCAACATGAATCACGATCGCGTGATGACGATGGGCACGCGTGAATCCGAGCTCACCAAGTACGCCGCCAATGCGATGCTTGCCACCAAAATCAGTTTCATCAACGAGATCGCCAACTTGTGCGACCGCATGGGGGTCGACGTTGATTCAGTCCGGCGCGGCATCGGCTCCGATCCACGCATCGGCCATTCGTTCATTTACCCAGGTGCCGGCTACGGCGGTTCGTGTTTTCCGAAGGACGTTCGGGCGCTGATCTACGCGGCGAAAGCGGTGGGCGTCGAGCCGTTTGTGCTCGCGGCGACTCATCAGCGCAACGAGCAACAGAAGCAGTTCCTGCTCGACAAGCTGTTTGCACAACTCGGCCGAGACCTTTCCGCGCATACGATTGCGGTTTGGGGTCTCGCATTCAAACCGGGCACCGACGACGTGCGCGAAGCCCCCGCCCTATCGACCGTGCAGGGCTTGCTCGATGCGGGTGCGACGGTGCGGGCGTTCGACCCGTTCGCATCTTCACATTTTAAAACCGCTTTGAAGGCCGCAGACGCAGAGCGCCGCGACCGGTTCAGCGTCGTTGGTGACAAGTACGACGCGCTGCACGGTGCCTCGGCCATGCTGCTGTTGACCGAGTGGAAGGAGTTTCGCAATCCTGACTTCGATCGAATGCGCGCACTGATGAAGACGCCCAGCATCTTCGATGGAAGAAATCAATACGACCCAGTCCGCCTTCGGGCCGCAGGTTGGGCGTATGCGGGAGTCGGGCGCGCGTGAAGGTTCTGGTCACAGGCGCTGCAGGTTTCATCGGCATGCACGTCGCGCAGCGTCTGCTGGGCCGCGGCGATACCGTCGTGGGCCTCGATAACCTGAATGACTACTACGACGTCAACCTGAAGCTCGCTCGCCTGGCAGAGCTCCAGAAGGACCCGGCCTTCGCGTTTCATCGCATCGACATCGTCGACCCGACCGCACTGGAACACTTGATCGCGAAGGAAGGCTTCGAATCAATTGTCCACCTCGCCGCCCAGGCCGGCGTCCGCTATTCACTGACGAATCCGCACGCGTACATTCAGTCCAACATCACGGGCTTTCTGAACGTCCTCGAGGCCTGCCGCAAACATCCAGTCAAGCATCTGGTCTATGCGAGCAGCTCGAGCGTGTATGGCGGCAATACCAAGCTGCCGTTTGTGGAGACAGATAATGTCGACCATCCGGTCAGCCTGTATGCGGTGACCAAGAAGTCGAACGAGCTGATGGCGCACAGTTACAGCCACCTGTTCGGCATTCCGACCACCGGGCTGCGGTTTTTCACCGTCTACGGACCGTGGGGCCGACCCGACATGGCGCTGTTCATTTTTACGCGCGCGATTCTGGCAGGACAGCCGATCGACATCTTCAATCACGGCAACATGCAGCGCGACTTCACCTATATCGACGACGTCGCCCAAGGGGTCGTTGCGATGCTCGACCGGCCACCGGTGGCCAATGCAGATTTCAGCGCGATGTCCGATCCGGCCCATTCCTGGGCGCCGTATCAAGTGTTGAACATCGGCAACAATGGGCCCGCCGCGCTGCTCGACTACGTTGACGCCATTGAACGTTCGCTCCGACGCAAGGCAGAACGCAATTATCTGCCGATGCAGCCCGGTGATGTGCAGGCAACGTTCGCCGACACGTCGTTGCTGACGCGCTCGACCGGCGTCGCGCCGAAAACCACCATTGAGAGTGGCGTGCAGCGTTTTGTCGATTGGTATCGCGCGTACTACGCGCAGTAACACCGCGACCCGTCCCGATGTGCGGATTCGCTGGCTTTATCGCATCCGACGGCGCAAATCGAATCGACCTCATCGAGACCGCCCGCTCGATGGGCGACGCATTGGCTCACCGCGGACCAGACGACTCGGGCGTGTGGGCCGATCCCTCGGCCGCGGTGGCACTCGCCTTCCGACGTCTCTCGATCCTGGATCTGTCGCCGGCCGGGCACCAGCCGATGCTGTCTGCCGACGGCCGATACACAATGGTATTCAACGGCGAGATTTACAACTTCGCCGAACTGCGCAAAGACCTTGAAAAAAACAGCGGGGCGCCGGAATGGCGCGGGCACTCGGACACCGAGGTCTTACTCGCAGCAATTGCGGCTCGAGGACTTTCCGCAGCGCTCGAGCAGTCGATCGGCATGTTCGCCCTTGCGTTATGGGACAGACGCGATCGCACTCTGCATCTCGCACGCGACCGCATCGGCGAGAAGCCGGTGTACTACGGCTGGGCCGGGCGGACCTTTGTCTTTGGCTCCGAGCTGAAGGCCTTGCGCGCACACCCGCACTGGAACTGCGAAGTTGATCGCGGCGCGATCGCGCTTTTGATGCGACACAACTGCATTCCAGCGCCGTATTCGATCTATCGAGGCATATCGAAGTTATTGCCCGGCCACATTCTGACCCTCGCTTCGCAATCACGCGACCCTGTTTCCAAACCCTACTGGTCGGCGCGGGCTGCCGCCGCGCTGGGCTCGTCCAACCCGTTTTCGGATAGCAACGAGGCGATTACATCGGCGCTGGATCTGTTGCTGCGCGATGCCGTCAAGAAGCAAATGGTGGCCGACGTCCCGCTGGGGGCGTTTCTTTCCGGAGGCATCGACAGCTCAACAATCGTCGCGCTGATGCAGGCGCAGAGCCCAAGGCCTGTCAAGACCTTCACGATTGGCTTTGAGGAGCAGGGTTACAATGAAGCCGTTCACGCAGCTGCGATCGCGCGGCATCTCGGCACCGATCACACCGAACTGTACGTAACGCCGCACCAGGCGCGAGAAGTCATCCCGAAACTGCACACAATCTACGACGAGCCATTCGCGGACTCCTCGCAGATACCGACGTTCCTGGTCGCGCAGCTCGCACGGTCGCAGGTGACCGTTGCATTGTCGGGCGACGGTGGCGATGAACTATTCGGTGGCTACACGCGCTATGCATTCGGCGAACAGCTGTGGGGCAAGCTGTCGTTATTTCCGCTGTCGATCCGCCGAGCGATCGCCGCGGCGCTCAAGAGTCTTTCGGTGGAGCACTGGAACATGATCGTAAAGCCGGTGCTCGCAGTTTCTCCCAAACGCTATCGAGTCGGGCTCGCAGGCGATAAAGCTCATAAGCTCGCGGACGTGCTGACCCACGACACCGTGCATTCGCTGTATCGCGATCTGGTATCGCACTGGAGAATGCCGCTGGAGATCGTGCAGACGGAAAGCGAGCCGCCAACGGCGCTTGACTATGCCAACGATGAGATCGACGATCCGGTGGCCCGGATGATGCTGCTTGATCTGGTGACCTATCTCCCCGATGACATTTTGACGAAGGTCGACCGTGCAGCAATGTCGGTCAGCCTCGAAACACGCATGCCACTACTCGACCATCGCGTCGTGGAATTCGCATGGAAGATTCCGCTCGGCGCAAACCTGAATCGCGCCGGAACGAAAGGAATTCTGCGTAACGTGCTGTATCGCTATGTTCCACGCGAACTGGTCGAGCGTCCGAAGATGGGATTCGGCGTGCCGATCGACAGCTGGTTGCGCGGCCCGTTAAGGGAATGGGCCAGCGACCTACTGGACCCGACGCGCCTACGCCGCGAGGGTTATCTGAAGCCGGAGCTCATCCAACAGCGCTGGCAGGAGCACCAAAGTGGGCAGCGGAACTGGCACTACCCATTGTGGGATGTGCTGATGTTTCAGTCGTGGTTGCAAGGCTAGCAATACAACTCGTATCACGGTCTTGGTGGCCCGACAATCTGGTGCAAGTTAGCTCTCTCCGACACACGTCGTCATCTGCGGCCTTCCCGTCGAAGCGCGTCGACTGCATAAGTGCGGAAACCAACCCGTTTTTCGTCAGCTTCGCTATCCAAACACGCGCGATGCTAGGGGTCTGACAAACCAACAGCGCCTTGGTTGCCATCCCTATTTATGAAGTTACCCGTCTCGCTTCCAATCTCACCTAAAATCGCGGTGATCGCGCTCGGTGTCCTCACGGTTATCGTTCTCAACTATGAGGACTTATTGTTCTTCGTAGTGGATTCTGATCCAGCCGTGCCGATCGCAACTGAAAAAGTCGCAACTCAGCCTTCCGATAGTCAGCCGCCGCTAGTCGTCCGCTCTGCCCTTGAGCGTCTCAAAGACTCTGCGCAAGCCGGCAATGTCAAGGATCAGCTGAAGCTGGCTATCAAGTACTCCTCCGGTGATGGAGTAACGAAGGATCAGGCCGAAGCTTCTCGCTGGTATCTAATGGCCGGGCGCAGTGGTGATGTCAACGCAATGTATGAAGTCAGCATGCGTTACAGGCATGGCCACGGGTTCACCAAGAACAACGCCGAG
>JBDUCU010000032.1:0-25973 GCA_040003315.1 Burkholderiaceae bacterium
CTCGCGCCGGCGGATTTCACAAGGTCGGCTTCGAAGGCGGGCAGATGCCATTGCACCGGCGCTTGCCAAAGCGCGGCTTCACGTCGCGCTCACGCCGTTACGTCGATGTGGTGCGATTGAGCGACTTGCAGAAGCTCGGGCTTGCCGAAGTCGATCTCGCCATATTGAAGCAAGCGGGAATCGTGTCGGCGCTGTCGATCGATGCGCGCATCATCAAGTCGGGCGAACTGTCGACCAAAGTCGCGGTACGCGGAGTCGGAGTCACCAAGGGGGCAAAGGCAGCCATCGAGGCAGCGGGCGGCTCGCTGATCGATACCGCCAATGGTGCCGACAGCGTGCCGACCAAGAAGGCAGTCGAGAAAGCGGCCAGGATTGCCGCCAAGAAATCTGCGATTGAAGCCGCCAAGCAGTCGCCCAAGGAAGCGGTCAGTAAACCCGCTGTCAAGAAGCCGAAGAAGATCAAGGACGGTAGTTAGAACGCATCGTGGCAACGAGCCTGCCCAACACAATCGGCAACACCGGAAAGTACGGCGACCTCAAGCGGCGCCTGCTGTTTCTGGTGCTGGCGCTCGTCGTATATCGGGTGGGCACGCACATTCCCGTGCCTGGAATCGATCCAAACCAGCTGCGCCAGCTGTTCAACACGCAAAAGGGCGGCATCCTCGGGCTTTTCAATATGTTTTCCGGCGGTGCTCTGTCGCGTTTTTCGGTGCTCGCGCTCGGGATCATGCCGTACATCTCTGCGTCGATCATTATGCAGATGCTGACCTACGTGATGCCGTCGATGGAGGCGCTGCGCAAGGAAGGCGAATCGGGACGTCGGAAGATCACGCAATACACGCGCTACGGCACGCTGGCTTTGGCGGTTTTTCAGGCGATCGGCATTTCGGTCGCGCTTGAATCTCAGGCCAACCTGGTGATCGATCCGGGCCTGATGTTCCGCTTTGTCTGTGTGACTTCGCTGGTGACCGGCACGATGTTCCTGATGTGGCTGGGCGAGCAGATCACCGAGCGGGGACTCGGCAACGGCATCTCGATCGTGATTTTTGCCGGCATCGTTGCGGGACTACCGACCGCGATCGGCGGGCTGTTCGAGCTGGTGCGCACCGGCGGCCTGCAGCCGTTGGCGGCGCTTTTCATCATTGCGCTGATTGTCGGCGTGACCGCATTCGTCGTATTCGTTGAGCGCGGTCAGCGCAAGATCACGGTCAACTACGCCAAGCGTCAGGTTGGCAACAAGATTTACGGTGGCCAAAGCTCGTTTTTGCCGCTCAAGCTCAACATGTCGGGCGTGATTCCGCCGATCTTTGCGTCCTCCTTGATCCTGTTTCCTGCAACGCTTGCAAGCTGGTTCACCGCGGGTGACGCGACGCTCTGGATTCGCGATCTGGCCGGCGCGCTGTCGCCGGGCCAACCGCTGTACATGTTCCTGTACGCGGCGCTGATCATATTTTTCTGTTTCTTTTACACCGCACTGGTCTTCAATAGCAAAGAAACCGCGGACAACCTGAAAAAGAGCGGTGCGTTCGTGCCCGGGATTCGTCCCGGCGAGCAGACCGCTCGTTACATCGACCGCATCCTGATGCGACTGACGTTGGCGGGGGCGATTTACATCACCTTTGTGTGCCTGGTACCCGAATTCTTGAACTCGCGCTTTTCGGTGCCATTTTATTTCGGTGGTACTTCGCTCTTGATCGTCGTGGTCGTGACGATGGACTTCATGGCGCAGGTGCAGGCTTATTTGATGACTCATCAGTACGAGTCGTTGCTGAAGAAGGCAAATTTCAAGGGTTTTGGCCCGGGTCAGTTGCCGCGGTGACAGCCTGAATGGAAAACGTCGCGAGCAGGCCCGGGGTTGCGCTGAGGAGCGGAGGCGTATGTGTTGGCAACCAAGGGCCCGTTCAGCACCGCAGTCGCAGGATCAGGACGCGCAGTAGTTTTACACCAGGCTGCTGATGTCGAAGGACGATGCGATTCAGATGCAGGGGGAGATCCTCGAAAATCTCCCGAATGCGACATTTCGAGTAAAGCTGGAAAACGGACACGTTGTACTTGGACATATTTCAGGAAAGATGCGTATGCACTACATCCGCATCCTGCCCGGCGACAAGGTTACGGTGGAGCTCACCCCTTACGATCTTTCGCGGGCGCGAATCGTATTTCGTGCCAAATAGGCGCGTGGAGATTGGAAATAGTCCCCACCCTAACCCTCCCTAACGAGGGAGAAAATTTAGCATGCCGCGCTTGCGCGGCGCGGAGATAGAGAATGAAGGTGATGGCTTCGGTCAAGAAAATGTGCCGCAAATGCAAGGTCATCAAACGCAAACGCGTGGTGCGAGTGATTTGCACCGACCCGCGCCATAAGCAGCGCCAAGGCTAGGAAGGATTCGGAAAATGGCTCGTATTGCCGGTATCAACATTCCGCCGCATCAGCATGCCGATATCGGCTTAACGTCGATCTACGGCATCGGCCGCGCACGCGCGCGCGCGATCCTCGATGCCGCAGGCGTTGCGTACGACAAGAAGGTCAAAGAACTGAACGATGCCGAAGTCGAGCGGATTCGCGAGGCGATGGCACGGGCAATGGTTGAAGGCGATTTGCGGCGCGAAGTTCAACTTTCGATCAAGCGTCTGATCGATCTCGGAACCTATCGCGGTGTGCGCCATCGTCGCGGGCTGCCTGTTCGCGGTCAGCGCACGCGCACCAACGCGCGTACACGTAAGGGCCCGCGCAAGGCCGGCGTTTCACTGAAGAAGGCAGTCTAGACATGGCCAAAGCTCCATCTGCGCAACAGGTCGCTGCTCAGCAGCGCGCTCGCAAGAAGATCAAGAAGGTTGTCTCGGACGGCATCGCGCACGTGCACGCGTCGTTCAACAACACGATCATCACGATTACCGATCGCCAAGGCAACACGTTGTCATGGGCGACATCGGGCGGCGCCGGTTTCAAGGGTTCGCGCAAGTCAACGCCGTTTGCTGCGCAGGTTGCGGCAGAGACAGCCGGACGTGCGGCGCAGGAGCATGGCATCAAGAGTGTCGATGTGCGAATCACTGGGCCGGGCCCTGGCCGAGAATCGTCGGTGCGCGCGCTGAATTCGATTGGTATTCGTGTGTCGTCGATTCAGGACATCACTCCGGTTCCGCATAACGGAGTGCGTCCGCCGAAGAGAAGGCGCGTGTAAGTAGGCAGACGAAAGTGCATCCCTACTTTCGTCTGATTAGTTTGCGAAAAATCGCTGCTGGAGCCAGACAATTATTCGAGAAACGGCAGCCAAGAATTGGTTAAACCACTGTTCGTCCGGTTGAGGCGAACTTAATGCAGCAGCGCTGCAGGATCACTGAGGAAAGATAGTGGCTCGTTACACAGGACCCAAATTAAAGCTTTCGCGCCGCGAGGGCACCGATCTGTTCTTAAAGAGCTCGCGCCGCGCTTTCGATTCGAAAGCAAAGGCCGACAGCAAGCCCGGTCAGCACGGACGTACTTCGGGCGCGCGGCAGTCGGACTACGGGACGCAGCTGCGCGAGAAGCAGAAATTGAAGCGGATGTATGGGGTGCTTGAGCGCCAGTTTCGCCGTTATTACCAGGAGGCTTCGAGCCGCAAGGGAAATACCGGCGAGCAGTTGATCATGCTGCTCGAGTCGCGTCTGGATAACGTCGTTTACAGGATGGGATTCGGTGCGACGCGCGCGGAGGCACGCCAGCTGGTGTCGCATCGCGCAATTGCACTGAACGGCGAGACCGCGGGGATTGCATCGATGCGCGTTCGCGCCGGCGACCTGATCGCGGTGCGTGAAAAGGCGCGCAAGCAGAGCCGCATTGCGGAGTCGCTGACGCTGGCGGGCCAGACCGGCTTTCCATCATGGGTCGATGTCGACACGACCAAGCTTGAGGGAAAGTTCAAGGCGGCACCGGATCGCGGCGATGTCGCGCAGGATGTCAACGAATCGCTGGTGGTCGAGCTTTACTCGCGCTAGGCGCTCGGATTCGAACGCCGTATGTGCGACACCGGCAACGCAGTTTTTTTGGGATCAGTGTGGGGCGACTGGTCCGTCTTGGAGCCCCAACATCAGCCTTATCGGCGTAACGAGCCGAGGGTATTGAGAGGAAATTAGCATGGCAAACATTGGATTACTTAAACCCCGCGCGATCGAAGTAGAGGCGGTTGGACACAACGCTGCCGTTGTCACGATGGAGCCGTTTGAGCGCGGCTACGGCCATACGCTTGGCAACGCGCTGCGTCGCATCCTGTTGTCTTCGATGGTTGGGTATGCGCCGACTGAAGCGCAAATCACCGGCGTCGTGCACGAGTATTCGACGCTCGACGGCGTGCGCGAGGATGTGGTCGATATTCTTCTGAACTTGAAGGGCGTGGTCTTCAAGCTGCACAACCGCGACGAGGTCACGCTGACGCTAAAAAAGGAAGGCGAAGGCGTGGTCACCGCCGGCGACATCGAGTTACCGCACGACGTCGAAGTCGTCAATCCCGATCATGTCGTCGCGCATCTCTCGAGCGGCGGACGGCTCGAAGTGCAGATCAAGATCGAGAAGGGCCGCGGCTACGTGCCGGGTAACGTGCGTGCATTTCGCGACGACCATTCGAAAACGATCGGTCGCATCGTGATGGACGCGTCGTTTTCGCCGGTTAAGCGTGTTTCTTATGCGGTCGAAGCCGCGCGTGTCGAACAGCGTACCGATCTCGACAAGCTGGTGATGACGATCGAAACCAACGGTGCGATAACTCCGGAAGAAGCGGTGCGTCAATCGGCGCGGATCCTGATGGATCAGCTGCAGGTGTTCGGCGCACTCGAAGGGATGGCCGAGTCGGCCCTTGCGCAATCGTCGCGCGCACCGCAGGTCGATCCGATTCTGCTGCGTCCGGTCGATGATCTCGAGCTGACCGTTCGCTCTGCGAATTGCCTGAAGGCCGAGAACATCTATTACATCGGAGATCTGATACAGCGCACCGAAAACGAACTGCTGAAAACGCCGAACCTCGGGCGCAAGTCGCTGAACGAGATCAAGGAAGTATTGGCCGCGCGCGGTCTGACACTTGGCATGAAGCTGGAGAACTGGCCCCCAGCGGGGATGGAGCGGCAGTAGCTCAAGCGGCGGTAGAAAGTCAAAGCGAGCCGCTCCTTCACGTCCGGAGGGGATCGAAGACTCGCCTAACGAAGACACTGAATTGGAGTAGCCCATGCGTCACGGACACGGACTTCGCAAACTCAATCGCACGACCAGTCATCGGCTTGCGATGTTGCGCAACATGACCAACTCATTGCTGCGCCACGAAGCGATCAAGACCACGCTGCCGAAGGCCAAAGAGCTGCGGCGGGTGGTCGAACCGCTGATCACTCTCGGCCGCGAGCCGACGGTTGCCAACAAGCGTCTGGCGTTTAATCGGCTACGGGACCGCGAGATCGTCGTCAAGCTCTTCAGCGAAATCGGTCCGCGCTATGCAGCTCGCAACGGCGGTTACACCCGTATTTTAAAAATGGGTTTCCGCGTCGGCGATAACGCACCGATGGCCTTTATGGAACTGGTCGATCGGCCGCCGCCGGCAGTCGCCGAGGACGAGAGCGACTCGACAACATAGGCGCCGTTTCAAATAGCGGCGCGGCGAGTTAGCCGAACAATGACCGAAGCGCTTCTCGTATTAACGAATTGTCCGGATGAAACGGTCGCAGACCGAATCGCTGTGGCACTGGTCGAACATGGCCTGGCGGCGTGCGTCAATCGAAGCACGCCTGTGCACTCGACCTATCGTTGGCAGGGCAAGATCGAGCGGACAACCGAGGTTACGTTGCTGGTGAAGACGACTCGGGAGCGGTACGGCGACCTCGAACTCGCAATCCTGCATCTGCACCCGTATGACGTTCCTGAGATCATTGCGCTACCCATCACAGCTGGAAACGCAGCCTATTTGCGATGGATTGCGGCGCAGACGACGCCGCCGTTGATGGCCTAGCTTGACAGCCCTTACGTTACGTTACGCTCGCGTGACCTTCGGCCAGCCAGCGCGCGACCGGCAAACCGAAGTAAGTCAGTATGCCGTCGGCCCCGGCGCGCTTGAATGCCAGCAACGATTCGAGCACGACCTTCCGTTCATCCAACCATCCATTGGCGGCGGCGGCTTTCAGCATCGAGTACTCGCCGCTCACCTGGTACACAAACGTCGGCGCCTTGTACGCGTCTTTGACGCGCCGAACGATATCGAGATAAGGCATTCCCGGCTTGACCATCACCATGTCGGCCCCTTCGGCCAGATCGAGGCCAACCTCCCACAGCGCTTCATCGCTGTTACCGGGGTCCATTTGATACGACATCTTGTTGGAAGCACCGAGGTTGGCCGAGGACCCGACCGCGTCCCGGAACGGACCATAAAACGCACTCGCGTACTTGGCCGAGTACGCCATGATCCGGGTGTGAATGGCTCCCTGTTGTTCGAGCGCGGCACGAATTGCGCCGATGCGCCCGTCCATCATGTCGCTCGGCGCGACGATGTCGACTCCAGCCTGAGCCTGCATGACCGCCTGCTGCGTCAGGATGGCGACGGTTTCGTCGTTGATCACGTAGCCCGCAGGATCCAGCAGCCCGTCCTGACCGTGCGTGGTGTACGGATCGAGCGCGACGTCGGTTAAGACGCCGAGCGCCGGAAAACGTTGCTTCAATGCGCGCGCAATACGCGGCACGATGCCGTCGGGATTGATTGCCTCGCGCCCGTCGGGCGATTTCACTGATTGCTCGGTGACCGGGAACAACGCAATCACCGGAATGCCCAGGCGCACACACTCCTCGGCGATCGGCAGCAGCAGGTCGAGCGAGACACGCTCGACGCCGGGCATCGAAGCAACCGGCTCACGCCGCTTCGCGCCATCGAGCACGAACACCGGATAGATGAGGTCGCTCACCGTCAGCTGGTGCTCGCGCATCAACCGCCGCGAAAAATCGTCGCGCCGCATGCGGCGCATGCGCACCGATGGAAACTGGCCATGAATCTGCATCCGAACTCCTAGTGGCAGCCGTCCGACAAAATCGCAGAGCGAATCGTCGACGTGAATCGTTAACTTCGCAACCAGCCCGCAACAATGAATGACAACTCTTCGACACCTTGACGCTTGGTCGCGGAGAAAAGCTGGGCGGTGGCCCTCGGCCCGATTTCGGCAGCGCGCTGCTGAGCGGCTGCCAGCGCCTCTTTCTTCTCGGCGTTGTTCAACTGGTCCGACTTGGTCAACAGAAAGTGCAATCCTGATTGGCGCCCCGTGACGAAATCGATCAGCGCTTCGTCCCCGACCATCAGCGGACGTCGCGCGTCCATCACGATCACGATTCCGACCAGCGTCTGGCGCTGCGCCACGTAGCCGCCGACGAGTGCATCCCACTGAGCGCGTTGAGCTGCCGGCGCTTTTGCAAAGCCGTAGCCTGGCAGATCGACCAGCATCCCGCGCGCGCTCGGGGTGCTTCTGCCCCCTTCGGAAGTTGCGTCGCGCTCCGAGAGTTCGAAAAAATTGAGCAGCTGCGTGCGGCCGGGGGTCTTGCTGGCAAACGCCAACCGCTTCTGATCGGTCATCACATTGATCGCGCTCGATTTGCCCGCGTTCGAGCGTCCGGCGAACGCGATCTCGGGAAGCGACGGCGGCGGCAGGTCGTCGAGTGTGGCCACGGACATCACAAATTTGGCAGAGCGAAAGAGCTGCACAGCGGAGAGGCCGCAGTCGCCTGGGCACCTGATCGGGTTGCGTAGAATACGCGGCGCTCGTGCACCGTAAGACCGGATCATTAAGGGAAATGGCGTGATGAAACTCGCAAACTCGCGGCACTCGATAGTCAGCGTGCTCGCCGCAGGCTGCATCGTCGTCGCGGCGGCAGCACAAGCGCAGATGAAGCCTGCACCCCAAGTCGATCCGGCGCGTGGACAGCAGATCGCTGCGCAGGTGTGCGCCGCCTGTCATGGCGCCGACGGCAACTCAACAGAGCCTACCAGCCCAACCTTGGCGCAGCAGCATTACGAGTATCTGTACAAGCAGCTGCTCGATTACAGCGTGCGCCAGGGACAACAGCGGCCGGCGCGCGAGAACGCAATCATGAATGGCATCGCTTCGCAGCTTTCCGATGACGACAAGCGAAACGTCGCTGCCTGGTTTGCAAGTCAGGCCGCGCAGCTCGATTCCGCACGCAGCAAGCAGGCGCTCGAGCTCGGCCAGCGGATATGGCGAGCAGGTCTGCCCGAGAAATCGCTGCCGGCGTGCGGCGGCTGCCATAACCCGGCGGGCTTGGGAATTCCAATCCTGTATCCGCGCTTGGGCGCCCAGCATGCCGAATATATCGAGGCAACGCTGCGTGATTTTCGCCAAGGCGTTCGCCGCAACAACGTCGCAATGCAGGAAATCGCGGGCAAGCTGTCCGACGCTGAAATTCGCGCGGTGGCCGATTTCGTACAGGGATTGCGACTCAACACTGCCTCGAAGTAGAGCGCGACACCGCCACGCTTTAAGGCATTCGCGATTCGCCTGCAAACAACTCGCCGGCGGTTTCGCGGCGGCGCACGCAATACGAATCAGCACCGCTGACCATCACTTCGGCGGCCCGTGGCCGCGTGTTGTAGTTCGAGCTCATCGACATCGCATACGCGCCTGCACCTGCAAAGGCCAGCAGGTCACCCGGTTCAAGCGCCAGCGGTCGATCTCTTGCCAGCCAGTCGGAGGATTCGCAGATCGGACCGACAATGTCGTAGTGTTGCGGCGCCGAGGCTCTGGGTGATACCGGTACCACATCCATCCAGGCGTCATACATTGCCGGACGGAGCAGGTCGTTCATCGCCGCGTCGACGATTGCAAAGTTTCGTGCGGCACCCGGCTTGAGGTACTCCACCCGCGTGACCAACATACCGGCGTTGCCGACGATCGAGCGGCCAGGTTCGAAAATCAATTTCTTGTCGCCGTGGCCGCGGGCGTCCAGGCGTGCCAGCAGTGCGTTGACCAGATCGGCTGCTCGCGGTGGTGTTTCGTCGCGGTAGCGAATCCCGAGGCCTCCGCCAAGATCAATTTGGCGAACATCAAGGTTCTCGCCGGTCAGTTTCTCGACCAAGTCAATGAGAAGGTCCACTGTCTCGACATACGGCGCGATCTCGGTGATCTGCGAACCGATGTGGCAACCGACACCCACCAGGTCGATCGCAGTCTTCGCTGACGCAAGACGAGCCAGCGCCAGCGAGTCCGCGTAGGCGACGCCGAACTTGTTGTTTTTGAGGCCCGTGGAGATATACGGGTGCGTGCCTGCGTCGATATCGGGATTGACTCGCAGCGAGACGCACGCCCGAATCGACAGTCGTTGGGCGATGGTGTCGATTCGATCGAGCTCCGCCGCGGATTCCACGTTGAAGCACGCAATATGTGCCTTCAGCGCACTCTCGATTTCATTCTCTGTCTTGCCCACTCCGGAGAACACCACCTTGCTAGCGTCGCCTCCGGCGGCTAGTACGCGGGCGAGCTCGCCCGCAGAAACAATGTCGAAGCCGGCGCCGCAACGTGCAAGAACGTCGAGTACAGCGAGGTTCGAATTGGCCTTAACCGCATAGCACACCAGCGATTGCCGCCCCTGCAACGCAGAGGTGTAGGCGCTATATGCCGTTTCGATTGCGCGTTGCGAGTAGACATAAAGAGGCGTGCCAAAGCGGGGCACCAACTGATCGAGCGCGACATCTTCGCAATACAAAGAATGGCGGCGGTCGCCGAGCTGATAGGTAAACCCCGCGCTGGCAGGCAGCGTGGGGATCATTTTTGTTCGGAGGTGGCCGGAACGTCGGGAAACGGTCGCTCGCCGGCCTTTGGCGGCGCCCGCGATTGATCGGAGGGGGGCGGTGGCCGTAGCGTCAGCGGCCCTTTTTGCCCGCACGCCGGCAACACCGTTCCCAGGGCGGCGAAGAGTAACGTTACGATAACGCGCGAGGCACTGATACCCATATCGGCCAATCTAGCATGAGCGAATCCGAGTTCGTTGAGCTGGCCGACGCCACCCTGTCCGACATCGAGCGTGCTGTGGATGCAGTCGATGTCGACATCGAAACATCGCGCGCGGGCAACGTACTGACGCTCGAACTCGGGGACGGCTCAAAGATCATCGTCAACAGTCAGGCCCCGATGCAGCAGATCTGGGTTGCAGGAAAAAGTGGCGCATTTCATTACGCGCGCGTGGGCGCGCTATGGACCGACACGCGCGATGGCAGCGAGTTGTTTGCGGCGCTCTCGCGGCTGATCTCAGCGCAAGGCAGTGAAGCGGTTGTATTGAAGAGCTAGCAGCGGCTAAAAAATCTGCTCGCGGACCGATTCTCTTTTGACGGCCTCTTCCGGCGGCAGCGCGTCCTCGACTCCCACGCTGGCTACACCGTGCCCGGGCTGGTGCTCGACGAAGTAATACTCACCACCGAGGTTGACGACGCCAGTCGGTACCTCCCGCGTGATTTCTGGAACGCCCTTCAGTGCTTTGCCCATGTACGAAATCCAGATCGGTAGCGCGAGCCCGCCGCCGGTTTCCCGTTCGCCGAGCGGGCGCGGCTGATCGAATCCCATCCAGCTGACCGCGACCAGATCGCCGCCGTAGCCGGCAAACCATGCGTCATGCGAATCGTTGGTCGTTCCGGTTTTGCCGGCGATGTCGGGGCGTTTCAGCGTACTGCCCGCACGCGCCGCGGTGCCGTAGCGGGCAACGTCCTTCAGCAAGCTGTCCATCAGGAAAGCATTGCGCGCATCGAGGACCCGATTCGCTTCGTCACCGGCCTGCAGCGGCCTCGCTTCCATCAAGACTTTGCCGGTGCTGTCGGTAATCTTGGCGACCAGGTGAACGTTCAGGTGATAGCCGCCGTTGGCAAACACGGAATACGCGTGCAGCATCTGCCAGGGCGTCACGGTGCCGGCTCCCAGCGCCATCGTCAGATAGGCCGGATGTCTCTCCGCTTCGAAACCAAAACGCGTGACCCAGTCGCGCGCGAAGCGCGGCCCGATCGCCTGAAGAATACGGATCGATACCAGATTCTTCGACTTGGCGAGCCCCTGCCGCAACCGCATCGGGCCCTCGAACTTGCCATCGTAGTTTTTGGGCTCCCACAGCTGCCCACCCGTCAGCGCAGGATCGATGCTAATCGGAGCGTCGTTGATCAATGTGCTCGGCGTAAAGCCCTTTTCAAGCGATGCGGAGTAAATGAACGGCTTGAAGCTCGACCCCGGCTGACGCCACGCCTGCGTCACATGATTGAACTTGTTCAGATTGAAATCGAATCCGCCTACCAGCGCCTTGACCTGACCGTCCTTCGAGCTCGCCGCCACGAACGCAGCTTCGACCTGCGGCAGCTGGACGATTTGCCAGACGCCTTTGTCATCGCGCGTGACGCGGATAACGGCCCCCGGAACGATCTTGCGATTGGGTTGCGCCTTGGGCGACAGCGACGGCGCTGCAAACCGTAAGCCTTCGCTCTTGATGTCGATCGTGCCTCCACCCTGCAGCGCTGCGACGACCATGGTCGGCGATGCTTCGAGCACCACTGCCGGCACTAGATTCGGGCTGTCGATCGCTTCGATCAAAGCGTCTTCGATGCGTTGCTCTCGCACGGCCGCATCCGCATGCAGCTCGATGAAAGCCTCGGGGCCTCGATAGCCGTACTTTCGGTCGTACGCGAGTACTTGCGAGCGCAGTGCGGTGTAAGCCGTTTCCTGGTCGTCCTTGCGCAGGGTGGTGAAAACGTTCAGGCCTCGCGTGTACGTCTCATCGCGAAAGACTTCGTACACAAGTTGTCTGGCAAGCTCGGCTGCGTACTCGGCGTGCAGCCGCACCTTGAACGCCTGCTCGACGGCGTAATTGGCGGCGCGCGGCTTGAGTTCTTGCTTCAGTGCGGCGTCGTGAGTCGGCTGATCGATAAAGCCGAGTTGCAGCATGCGCGCGAGCACGTACTGCTGGCGGCCTTTCGCACGCTTTGGATTGACGAATGGGTTGTACGCAGCCGGAGCGACCGGCAACCCGGCGAGCGTTGCAATCTCGGCGGTAGTCAGATCCTTCAGCTTCTTGCCAAAGTAGATCTGGGACGCCGACGCAAATCCGTAGGCTCGCTGCCCCAGAAAAATCTGGTTGACGTAAACCTCGAAGATTCGGTCCTTCGAAAGCGAAGATTCGATCTTGTAGGCCAGTGCGATCTCGTACAACTTGCGCACGTAGCTCCGCTCGGAACTGAGAAAGAAGGTGCGGGCCACCTGCATCGTGATCGTGCTTCCGCCCTGGCCGCGCCGACCCGATGCAAAGTTGGAAAGGAAAGCGCGCGCGAGGCCCGCGTAGTCGACACCGTGATGGTGATAGAAGCCGTCATCTTCGGCCGCCAGAATCGCCTGCTTCAATTCGTCTGGGATCTCCGCCAGCGGCACAAATTCACGCCGTTCCTCGCCGAATTCACCTATCAGGATGCCATCGGCAGTCCATATTCGCAGTGGAATTTTGGGTCGATAGTCGGTGAGCGCGTCGATCGGCGGCAAGTTCGCGTAAACGATCGCAAACACGAACACGACGAGCAACATCCCGGCTGCAAGCCCGCTGCCGACGATAAGTGCGCCAACTCGGAGAGCGCGCCAATACCACGCAAGCGGTTCGCCGGGCGCTTCGTCGGCGGAATCGTCGGAATTGCGGTAGCTCACGTGATTTGAGGGGGCCGGTGAGTGCAACAGCGAGTTAGGCGTGTGAGCGACCGCTTTTTTGCGCTTCGCTGCTCACAGAGTACGAGATTATATGAGCCAGTTAAGCGTCATCGCATCCGCCTTGACGCGACGTTTGACGACCTTTAGCGGTAGATGTTCGTTGCGAATCCCTCAAAAAGGGCACGATTAGGCCGAACACGGGGCTTGTGTCGGTTTTGCGTATGTTGATAGGATTTCACGTAGCGTCCGACAAAGCCGCGGTAAACGCTCGAAACAAAAGGAAAAAGGAAGTCTCGGGCGCGCTTTTTTTACAGGGATCTAGGGGATCGAGGGAGATCGGCGTTGGTTTCCTTCGCTCATTGTTTTGCTGAGTCACAGTGCGCCATTGAGCACTCGTTCTAGCGTTGCCAGCTGCTGGGAGCATTACCTTGGCCTTTGATATGCCTTTTTCGCCCAAAGCGCCGCCGCTGATCGGCCTTGATATTGGTTCGTCGAGCATCAAGATCGTCGAGCTGTCCGAGGCAGGCAAGGGCACGTTACGCCTGGAGCGGTACGCGATTGAGCCGCTGCCTCGTGGTGCGGTCGTCGATGGAAACATCGACAAGATCGATGTCGTTGCCGAAGCCGTCAGGCGTGCGTGGCGCCGAGCCGGAGGCAAGGTGAAGAACGTCGCGATGGCGCTGCCGGCGTCAGCGGTGATCACAAAACGAATTGCACTGCCCGCGAACCTGCGCGAAGAAGAGTTGGAGATGCAGGTCGAAAGCGAGGCTAACCAGTACATCCCATTCGCGCTGGATGAAGTCAGCTTGGATTTTCAGGTGCTCGGCACGATTCCGAACGCGCCGGACGATGTCGAGGTCCTGATCGCCGCGTCGCGCAAGGAAAGGGTCGAGGACCGCGTTGCGGTTGCGCAGGCAGCGGGCCTGAAGCCGGTTGTCGTCGACGTCGAGTCCTATTCGGCGCGCTCGGCGATCGAGCGGCTGATCGAACAGTTGCCCAACAATGGCGAAGGGCTTGTTATTGCCGTGTTCTACATCGGTGCGAACACGACATCGGTAACGGTCATGCACGATGGCGAGGCGATCTACGAGCGCGAACAACCCTTCGGCGGACAGCAGCTGACGGGCGATATATCGCGCACCTACGGGATCCCGAGTGAAGAAGCCGAGCAGAAAAAACGCAGCGGTGACTTGCCCGCCGATTACGAAGTGGCCGTGCTGAAGCCCTTCATCGACACGGCAACCATCGAAATCACACGTGCACTTCAGTTTTTCTTCACGTCGACTCCATACAGCCGGGTTGATCAGATCATGCTGGCCGGCGGTTCGGCGGTGCTGGGTGGACTGCCTGACGCGCTGATGGAGCGATCACAGGTACCCGCATCGGTGATCTCGCCGTTCAAGGGAATGGAAATCTCGTCCAATATTCGCGAAAAACAACTGCGCCTTGATGCGCCTGCGCTGTTGACGCCGTGCGGACTAGCGATGCGGAGGTTCGACAAATGACAACTCCGCGCGTCAATCTATTGCCGCATCGCGAAGCCAAGCGCGAGGCCCAAAAGCGGCTGTTCTGGTTCATGACGACGCTGTCGGCAGCCGCGGGAATTTTGATGATTGGGTTGGGCTGGTCAGTGCTGCAGGGTTACATCTCGAACCAGCGTACTCGTAACGACTTCGTACGGGCTGAAAACCGCAAGCTCGACATTCAGATCAAAGAGATCGCTTCGCTACGCGCCGAGATTGATGGCTTGCGAGCCCGGCAGCGTGCGGTAGAAGACTTGCAGGCGGATCGGAATTTACCGGTGTACCTGATCGACGAGGTTGCCAAACAGGTCCCCGAAGGCATTTATTTGCGCGGCATCAAGCAGGAAGGCCTTAAGGTCAACGTGAACGGGTGGGCTGCATCGAACGAGCGCGTTTCTGAATTTCTTCGTAATCTTCAAAATAATTCCCGCGTCCTCGAGCGGCCGGAACTGATCGAGATCAAGGTTGCAGGGGCAAGTCCCCAGGGACTTGCCCGGCGAGTTTTCGAGTTTTCGCTGAATTTCTCGTTGAAGCAAACACCCGAACGGGCGCAGATGCAAGCTCAGACCGGTGGCGCGAAAGTCAACCTAGTGCCAACCACGCCGGTCCCAACCTCAGTGCAGTCGACCCCCAAAATAATGTCGTCTTCGGCGCCCCAGGTGCCGGAAAAGAAGTAGCCGAACGAGGAATAGGATGGCAACTCGTAGTCTCGCGTCTCAATTTCAAGGCCTCAGCCTAAACAATGTCGGCGCATGGCCCATAGCACCGCGCATTGCGACATGGCTCTTTGTGATCGCAGTATGCGGCGTAGGCGGCTGGTTTGCGCTGTGGAGTGGTCAGAAAGACGAACTCGAACAGTTACAAGCTGATGAGCAGAAGCTCAAGGAAGAATACAAGGGCAAGCTACAGCAGGCAATCAACCTTGACGAATTGCGCAAGCAGCGCGAACAGGTTAGCCAGTACGTGCTGACGCTCGAAAAGCAACTGCCGAGCAAGTCCGAAATGGACGCGCTTTTGTCGGACATCAACCAGGCCGGCGTGGGGCGCGGCCTCGACTTTGAATTGTTCCGTCCTGGGCAAACCAACGTTCGTGAGTACTACGCAGAGTTGCCCATTGCAGTCAAGGTGTCAGGCAAGTATCACGACCTAGGCGCTTTTGCGAGCGACATTGCAAACCTGCCACGGATCGTTACGTTAAATAACGTGAATATGCAGGCAGGCAAGGGCGGTGCGCTGACATTTGACGCAACCGCCAAGACGTATCGCTACCTGGACCCTGAAGAAATCGCTGCTCAGCGGGCCGCGAAAGCAAAACTTGAGAAGAAAGGGCCTACCAAGTGAGACCCTTCATCGATTGCAAGCGAGAGTGCGCCTTTTTTTGGTTGGTCGTGACGCTGGCAGGTTGCGGCGGTGGTAACGAGGCTGAATTGCGAGCGTGGATGGAAGACACCCGCAAGACGATGCGTCCGACGACGCAGCCTGTCCCCGAACCGAAACAGTTCACACCGTTTTCTTATGAAGCGAAGTCGCTGATCGATCCGTTTGATCAGCAGAAGATGATTCTGGCGGCAGCTCGCCAAGCGCAGTCGAGATCGAGCACCAGTTCAATCCGCCCCGATCTCGATCGCCGCCGGGAAATGCTGGAAGGCTACGCGCTTGACCAGCTGAAGATGGTCGGTACGTTGCGCCAGGCCGGCAACCAGGTCGCGCTGATCGATGCAGCTGGCCAGACGTTCATGGTTCGCCGCGGCAACTACCTCGGACAAAATTTTGGACTGGTGACCAAGATCTCGGAAACCGAAGTAGATCTGAAAGAAATTGTCCAGGACGCCGCAGGCGAATGGATCGAACGACCGACCAAGTTGGAATTGCAGGAAGCCGCCCAGGGACAGGCCGGGCAAAAAGGGAGCAAGCGATGAGTATCTCGATCCAAAATGTGACCGTGTGCTTGTCGCGACTCGCGGCGGTGCTGGGTATGGTTGCCGCGGCAGTGACTGCGTCGGCACAAACCGCTGCAAGCGATGTAGGAAACGCAATCGAGCGGGTCGACGCGGTGCAAACAAGCACCGGCGTTGTGGTTAGCATCGAGATGAAGAGCGAGCTGAAAGGAATTCCGGCGAGCTTCTCGGTTGCCAACCCTGCACGGGTGGCGATTGACATGCCTGGGACCGTCAACGGACTGGGCAAGAACATGGTCGAACTGAACCAGGGCGACGTGCGCTCGGTGAATGTGGTGCAGGCCGGCGGTCGATCGCGCGTAGTCGTGAATCTGAAGCGGCCTTTGACCCACACGGTATCGATCGACGGCAAGCGCGTACTGATTGCACTCGGCGGCGCAACAGACACCAGCACGTTCCGGGCTGCTCCAGGAACCGCCGCGGCTTCGCTTGCGCAGGCTTCGCCGTCCAGCACAGGGCCAGTCACTGCCGGGCCGTCGGCGTTCACAGGTAACCGCTCGTTGCGGGGTATCGATTTTCGGCGGGGGGCGGAAAATGAAGGCCGCGTTGTCGTCGATCTGTCGGATCCGAACACCAACGTCGATATTCGGCAGCAGGGCAACAGTGTAATCGTGGATTTTCAGAACACTACGTTGCCAGATAGTTTGAAGCGCCGGCTTGACGTATCGGACTTTGCAACGCCGGTCACCCAAGTGACCGCCAGCCAGCAAGGAAACAATGCCCGCCTGGTGGTTGAGCCGCGCGGCGTGTGGGAACACAATGCTTACCAGAGCGATACCCGCTTCGTGCTCGAAGTCAGACCGGTACGCGAAGATCCAACGCGGCTGTTCCAAGGCACCCGCCAGGGCTATCAAGGCGAGCGTTTGTCGTTGAATTTCCAGAATGTCGATGTGCGTTCGCTGTTGCAGGTCATCGCTGATTTCACCAATCTGAACATCATTACCAGCGATTCGGTCGGCGGCACGATCACGCTTCGGTTAAAGGATGTCCCGTGGGATCAGGCGCTCGACATCATCCTGCAGAGCAAGGGCCTTGACATGCGCAAGAACGGCAACGTGGTGCTGGTAGCGCCGCGTGACGAGATCGCTTCCAAGGAAAAGCTCGAGCTCGAGGCGCGCAATCAGATCGCCGATCTCGAACCCTTGCGTTCGGAGGCTTTCGTCGTTAACTACCAAAAAGCGGAAGATGTTCGGAAGCTGCTCAGCGATGAAAAGCAAAGGCTGATTTCGAAGCGTGGCAGCGTTGCAGTTGATCCCCGCACCAACCAGATCTTCGTGCAAGACACGACGGCCCGCCTCGAAGATGTGCGCCGCCTGTTGCAACGGATCGACATTCCGGTTCCCCAGGTGCTGATCGAAGCTCGCATCGTTGAGGCCGACGATAAATTCAGCCGCAATCTCGGTGTGAAGTTCGGCTTTGGCCGCATAACGAGCGACGTCGCTGTCGGCGGAAACAACTCACTGCCTTCGCTGCCCGGAACAACGTCCGGCACCGGCGGTACGACGACTACGGGCGGCGTGAGCGTCATCAACTCGAATAACGTCAATCTGCCCGCAGCGGGGATCGGCGGCTTCAATCCTGGCTCGTTTAATCTGACACTCTTCAACAGCAGCTTGACACGCTTGATCAATCTGGAACTGAGTGCCCTCGAAGCCGACGGGCGCGGCAAGATTATTTCGAGCCCGCGCGTTGTGACCGCTGACAAGGTCAAGGCAATCATCGAGCAGGGAACCGAGATTCCGTATCAGCAAGCGACTTCGAGCGGTGCGACGTCGGTGGCATTCCGAAAAGCGGTTTTGAAACTCGAGGTCACTCCGCAGATCACGCCAGAGGGCGCCATATTTCTCGACGTCAAAGTCAACAAGGATAGTCGGGGTCAGGAAACAACCGCCGGTCCAGCAATCGACACTAAAAACGTGCAAACGCAAGTGCTGGTTGAGAACGGCGGGACAGTCGTGCTGGGTGGGATCTATGAGCAGCAGGATCGAACGACAGTCACGAAAATCCCATTTCTTGGCGATCTGCCCGTGATAGGCAATCTGTTCAAGAATACGGCGTCGATCAACGATCGCACCGAACTGATCATCTTCATCACGCCGAGGGTGCTTTCGGAGCGTGTGAACGCCGCGATGCGGTGACCTTCGACCCTTCGTCAAGAAAGGGCCGCACGCGCGGCTCTTTTTTTTCGGCGCATCGGCTGCGCACCTGACGCCATGCAAAGCGAGCTGCCCTCGATATTCCTGATCGGAATGATGGGCGCCGGGAAATCGACGGTTGGGCGTTTGCTCGCGCAACAATTGAACTATCAATTTATCGATGCAGACAGAGAACTCGAGGCGCGCAGCGGTGTTCCGATTCCGACAATTTTCGAAATCGAGGGCGAGGCGGGTTTTCGGCGTCGCGAAATTGGCCTTCTATCCGAGCTGACCCAGAGGGCCGGCATCGTCCTCGCGACCGGGGGCGGGGCGATTCTTGACGCAGACATGGCGCATTCAATGCGACAGCGTGGGCTCGTCATTTATCTGCGGGCAACGGCCGACGAGATTTTCCGGCGTACACGGCAGGATCGTTCACGTCCGCTCCTTCAGACTGCAAACCCCCGTGCAAGCATCGATCGGTTGCTGGCGGAGCGGGAGCCACTGTACGAGGCCGCTGCACACCTGACCTTTCAATCTGCCGCTTCCAACCCGCGCCGACTGGTCACGCGACTGCTCGAACATCCTCAGGTGAAGGCGCTGGTTTTTCGCGGTGGCTGAGCGTGGGGTCGTTTCGTAGCGGATCGACCACTTAAACTGCCGCATGCACTGCGTATCGGTCGGGCTCGGGCAACGGTCGTATCAAATCCATATCGGCCATCGATTGTTGGATCGACTGCATGAATTCGTGGCACCGTTAGCGCCAACATCAATCGCCATCGTTACGAATGAAGTTGTCGCGCCGCTTTACGGTCAGCGGGCGCGGCGCGCGCTGGCGGGCGTCGCATCGACGACGATGCTCGAACTTATGGATGGAGAGCAGCAAAAAAGCTGGGATACCGTCGCCCGCGTGATCGATGAACTGGTACGCCGGCGGATGGATCGCCGGGGCGTGATCGTCGCACTGGGCGGGGGTGTGGTCGGCGACATTGCAGGCTTCGCGGCGTCGATTTACATGCGCGGCTTGCGTTACGTCCAGGTGCCAACGACGCTGTTATCACAGGTCGATTCGTCGGTCGGCGGCAAGACCGGAGTTAATCA
This sequence comes from Burkholderiaceae bacterium, assembly GCA_040003315.1. Taxonomy (GTDB): domain Bacteria; phylum Pseudomonadota; class Gammaproteobacteria; order Burkholderiales; family Burkholderiaceae_F; genus JACCZX01. The sequence continues at coordinate 19,390 of JBDUCU010000032.1, forward strand.
TCCGAGCGGCAAGAACCTGATGGGTACGTTTCACCAGCCGTCGGTCGTCGTCAGCGACACCGACACTCTGCGGTCGCTACCAGCGCGCGAGTTATCGGCGGGTCTCGCGGAAGTTCTCAAGCACGGGCTGATCGCCGACAGCGCGTATTTCGAGAGGATGGTCGCAAACCTGGATCTGCTGCGCACCGGCGACGGCCAGGCTCTGGCCGAGGCCGTGGCCGGATCCTGCGCGATCAAGGCTTCGATCGTTGCACGCGACGAGCAGGAAGCTGGCGAGCGCGCGTTGCTTAATCTGGGTCACACCTTTGGCCATGCGATCGAGGCGATGACTGGGTACGGCGCCTGGCTGCACGGGGAGGCGGTAGGCTGCGGATTGGTGCTTGCGGCCAGGCTTTCGCAGGCGCTCGGGACGCTGTCCGCGCCCCAGGTGCAGACCATCGGCGCAGCGGTCGCGCGTGCCGGCCTGCCCACGCGGGTGGACGGCCTGACCGCGGTGGAAGCCATCGAGACGATGTGCGGCGACAAGAAGGCGCTCGGTGGTGAAATTCGCTTCATCGTTCTCGACCGAATCGGCCAAGCGTCGCAACGCGCGGTCCCGCAGCCGATTTTGCTGCAGACACTGCGGTCAAGTGGCTTCACGTGAGCGAATCCCTGCTTGCGCCCTATGCAGCTGACCCGGCCCGATCGCGCGGCAGGCGCCATCGCGAGCCGCTGCCGGTCTCGCGCACCCAGTTCCAGCGTGACCGCGACCGCATCATTCATTCAACCGCGTTTCGCAGGCTCGAGTACAAGACGCAGGTGTTCGTCAACCACGAGGGCGATCTCTTCCGAACCCGGCTGACGCATTCGCTGGAAGTGGCCCAGATCGGTCGCGCGATCGCGCGCAATTTGGGTCTGAACGAAGACCTGGTCGAAGCGATTGCGTTGGCGCACGACCTTGGACACACGCCGTTCGGACACGCGGGACAGGACGCGTTGAATGAATGCATGAAGCCGTATGGCGGCTTCGAACACAACCTGCAGTCGCTGCGTGTGGTCGATCAGCTCGAGCAACGATATGCAGCGTTTGACGGGCTCAACCTGACATTCGAAGCCCGCGAGGGCATCCTGAAACATTGCTCGCTGCAGAACGCGCGCACGTTGGGTGATATCGGTGAGCGATTCTTGAACCGCCAACATCCCAGCATGGAGGCGCAGATCGCAAATCTTGCTGACGAGATCGCCTACAACAATCACGACGTCGATGACGGCTTGCGTTCGGGGCTGTTGCAACTCGTTCAGCTGGAGAGCGTGCCGCTTTTCGCGCGCCACTCGGAAAGCGTCAGAGCCGAATATCCTGCTTTGGCGGAGAAGCGCATGATCAGTGAGACCATCCGGCGCATGATCAACACGCTGATTGTGGATTTGACCGAAGAGTCCCGGCGGCGGCTCGCACAGGCAGCGCCCCAGAGTGTCGACGATGTGCGTTCGGCCGGTGCGCTCGCGGCCTTTTCCGCCGGCATCCGTGGCGACGCGGACCGATTGAAATCCATGCTGCATGACAATCTCTACCGCCACTATCGCGTGATGCGCATGACCGCCAAGGCGCGCCGCATCGTGGCCGAGCTTTTCTCGGCGTTTCTTGATGAGCCGAAGCTGCTGCCGATCGACCATCAAGAGCGCGCTTCCACGGTCGATACGCCCCGGCTGATCGCGGACTATGTGGCCGGCATGACCGATCGATATGCGATCAAGGAGCACCACCGCGTGTTTGCAATCGATGCGGCGGAAGCCTCTACTTAAGGATTTTCACATCGCGGGACGCGTCACGGTTGAAACCCGTGGTGCATCGCAGTAAAGTCGGATTCGCTGACCAGCCTAGAGTGGGGATGCCTGTGCGCGCCACCATCAAAGAAGCCATCGATCACGCCACTCGAAACGGCTTGTATTCGCCCGCGTACGAGCACGACGCGTGCGGGGTGGGGTTCGTGGCAAACATCAAGGGACGTGCCAGCCACGCGCTGGTCGAGCAGGCGCTGCTGATCCTGCAGAACCTGAACCATCGCGGGGCCGTGGGTGCCGATCCGCTGTGTGGGGACGGCGCTGGAATTTTGCTTCAGATTCCCGACGCGTTTTATCGCGACGAACTATCCCGACACGACATCGCATTACCTCCGCAAGGTGAATACGGCGTTGGCATGATCTTTTTGCCGCGCGAGCACGCGTCGCGGCTCGCCTGCGAGCAGGAGCTTGAGCGCACCGTGCGCGCCGAGGGCCAGACGGTCCTCGGTTGGCGCGAGGTCCCGATCGACCGCGATATGCCGATGTCTCCGTTGGTCAAGGATCGGGAACCGGTGATTCGCCAGATTTTCATCGGCCGCGGCGCCGACGTGATGGTGCCCGATGCGCTCGAGCGCAAGCTGTATGTTGTTCGAAAAACGGCAAGTCACAAGATCCAGGCGCTGAAGCTTAAGCACGGCAAGGAATACTTCGTACCGTCGATGTCGACGCGGACTGTTGTCTACAAAGGGTTGCTGCTCGCCGATCAGGTCGGAAGGTACTACCGCGATCTACGCGATCCGCGTGTCGTCTCGGCGATTGCGCTGGTCCACCAGCGCTTCTCGACCAACACGTTTCCGTCGTGGGAGCTGGCTCACCCGTACCGGCTGGTTGCGCACAACGGCGAAATCAACACCGTCAAGGGTAATTTCAACTGGATGCGCGCGCGCGAGCGGGTGATGTCATCTCCGGTGCTGCGCAACGACCTGGCCAAGTTATTCCCTTTGATCTACGAAGGCCAGTCTGACACTGCGTGTTTTGACAACGCACTCGAGCTACTGATCATGAGTGGCTATCCGCTGGCGCACGCGATGATGATGATGATTCCCGAGGCGTGGGAGCAGCACACGTTGATGGATGAATCGCGGCGTGCGTTTTATGAGTACCACGCGGCGATGATGGAGCCGTGGGATGGGCCGGCGGCGATCGCGTTCACCGACGGTGTTCGCATCGGCGCGACGCTCGACCGCAATGGACTGCGCCCAGCGCGCTACATCGTCACTGACGATGACATGGTGGTGATGGCATCCGAGGTCGGCGTGCTGCCGATTCCCGAGAGTCGTATCACCAAGAAGTGGCGGCTGCAGCCCGGCAAGATGTTTTTGATCGACACTGAACAGGGCCGCATCATCGACGATGCCGAGCTCAAACAGCAGCTAGCCGCCAGCAAACCTTATAAGGAGTGGATCAAGCGCATTCGGATCAAGCTCGACGATCTGCCGCGCGGAACCGGCGAGCCGCCGCGCTCGGCCGCCAACCTTGACGTCGGATTGCTCGATCGCCAGCAGGCTTTCGGCTTTACGCAGGAAGACGTCCGATTGCTGATGGAGCCGATGGCAGTCGCCGCCGAAGAGGCCGTCGGTTCAATGGGCAACGATACTGCGTTGCCGGTTTTGTCGGATCGCGCCAAACCGCTTTACAACTATTTCAAGCAGTTGTTTGCCCAGGTGACGAACCCGCCGATCGATCCGATCCGCGAACAGCTGGTGATGTCGCTGGTGAGCTTCATTGGGCCGAGGCCGAATCTGCTCGACATCAACAACGTCAATCCGCAGATGCGACTCGAGGTGAGCCAGCCGGTGCTCGACTTCAGCGATATCACAAAAATTCGCTCGATCGATGATTTTTCGTCGAACAAGTTTCGGTCTTTCGAGCTCGACATCTGCTACCCGCTGGCGTGGGGCGAGGAAGGCGTCGAGGCGCGGCTGGCATCGCTATGCGCGCAGGCGGTCGATGCGATTGGCGCCGGCTATAACCTGTTGCTGATTACTGATCGCGCACTCGATGCAAAACATGTCGCGATACCCGCGCTGCTGGCGACCAGCGCAGTACATCAACACCTGATCGCGGTCGGTTTGCGCACCTGCACCGGGCTCGTTGTGGAGACGGGTTCCGCGCGCGAAGTCCACCACTTTGCGCTGCTCGCCGGTTATGGTGCGGAGGCGATTCATCCTTACCTGGCCTTTGAGACGCTCGCCGATCTGCATCCATCGGATCCTGACAAAGCGATCAAGAATTACATCAAGGCAGTCGGCAAAGGGCTCAACAAGGTGATGTCAAAAATGGGCATCAGCACCTATATGTCGTACTGCGGTGCCCAAATCTTCGAAGCAGTGGGGCTCTCGAAGGAATTTATAGAAAAATATTTTCGCGGGACCTCGAGCAATATCGGCGGTCTCGGGCTGTTCGATGTGATGCAAGAAGCGGTGCAGACGCATCGCGCCGCGTTTTCCGACGACCCGGTGCTGGCAACGCAGCTCGATGCCGGCGGCGAATATCAGTGGCGGGTGCGCGGCGAGCAGCACATGTGGACGCCGGATGCGATCGCCAAACTGCAGCACTCGACGCGCTCGAACAACTATCAGACTTACAAAGAGTATGCGCAGCTGATCAACGACCAGTCGCGTCGGCACATGACGCTGCGCGGGTTGTTCGAATTAAAATTCGATCCGACGCGTGCGATTCCGTTGGATGAGGTGGAGCCGGCGGCGAGCATCGTCCGGCGGTTTGCCACCGGTGCGATGTCGCTGGGATCGATATCGACCGAGGCGCACACGACGCTGGCGATCGCGATGAATCGCATCGGCGGCAAGAGCAACACGGGCGAAGGGGGAGAAGATCCGGTGCGCTATCGCCACGAGTTGCGTGCCGGCGCCAGTGTCATCGAAGATGGCGCTACGCTATCGAGCGTGCTGGGCCGTGACCGCGTCGAAGTCGACACGCCGTTGCGCGCGGGTGATTCGCTGCGATCGAAGATCAAGCAGGTGGCGTCGGGGCGATTTGGCGTGACCACCGAATACTTGGTGAGCGCCGATCAGATCCAGATCAAGATGGCGCAGGGCGCGAAGCCAGGCGAGGGCGGTCAACTGCCTGGCCACAAGGTGAGCTCGTACATCGCGGAGCTGCGCTACGCGGTGCCCGGAGTCGGCCTGATCTCACCGGCGCCGCACCACGACATCTATTCGATCGAGGATCTGGCGCAGCTGATTCACGATCTGAAGAATGCCAACTCGCAGGCATCGATCAGCGTGAAGCTGGTATCTGAGGTCGGCGTTGGCACCGTCGCGGCCGGGGTTGCAAAGGCCAAGGCCGACCACGTGACGATCGCCGGTCACGACGGTGGCACAGGCGCTTCTCCAGTGTCGTCGATCAAGCACGCCGGCACACCGTGGGAAATCGGGCTTGCCGAGACGCAGCAGACGCTGGTGCTCAATCGCCTGCGCAGCCGGATTGCGGTCCAGGTCGATGGGCAGATGAAGACCGGGCGCGATGTAGCGGTCGGCGCGTTACTGGGCGCTGATGAGTTCGGATTTGCGACCGCACCGCTGGTGGTTGAGGGCTGCATCATGATGCGCAAGTGCCACCTCAACACATGCCCGGTCGGCGTGGCCACACAGGATCCGCAGTTGCGGAAGAAATTCAGCGGTCAGCCCGAGCATGTGGTCAATTACTTCTTCTTCGTCGCCGAAGAAGTGCGCGAGATCATGGCGCAGCTGGGAGTTCGGACGTTCGACCAATTGATCGGGCGTGCAGACCTGCTTGACCAGCGCCGCGGCATCGATCACTGGAAAGCGCGCGGACTCGATTTCAGCCGCATTTTTTACCAGCCGCAGATGCCGGCAGAAGTGCCGAGGCTTTGCGTCGAAGCGCAGGATCATGGTCTCGGCAAGGCGCTGGACCATAAGCTGATCGAGCAATGCAAGCCTGCGCTCGAGCGCAGTGAACGTGTCAGCTTCATCATGCCGATCCGCAACGTCAACCGTGCTGTGGGCACGATGCTCTCGAGTCAGGTCGCGCGTCGGTTTGGGCACGGGGGCCTGCCCGACGACACAATCCACATTCAGTTCAACGGCACCGCGGGGCAAAGCTTCGGAGCATTTCTCGCAGCCGGCATTACGCTTGATCTGGTTGGCGACGCCAACGATTACACCGGAAAGGGGCTGTCGGGCGGGCGTCTGATCGTGCGCTGTCCCAACGATTTCCGCGGTGCCGGAACCGAAAATATCATTGTGGGCAACACGGTTCTGTACGGCGCGATATCCGGCGAGGCGTTTTTCAACGGCGTCGCCGGCGAGCGGTTCGCGGTGCGTAATTCAGGCGCCACCGCCGTCGTCGAGGGCACCGGGGACCATGGCTGCGAGTACATGACCAAGGGAACCGTTGTCGTGCTGGGTCGGACCGGCCGCAATTTTGCGGCCGGGATGTCCGGTGGAATTGCGTACGTGTTCGACGAGTTCGGCGAGTTTGCGAGCAGGTGCAATCAATCGATGTGCGAGCTTGAAGTCGTGCTGCCGACGGCCGAGCAGGAGCAGAGCGTCGACGAGTTGGTCTGGCACCTGGGGGAAACCGACGAGTTTCTACTGCATGGACTGATCGAGAATCATTTTCGTAAAACCGGCAGCTTGCGAGCACGGATGCTGCTCGACCAGTGGTCCACGATGAGGGCGCGCTTCGTTAAGGTGTTCCCGCAAGAGTATCGGCGAGCGCTGAAACAGATGACCGCGTCGACCGCAGCCGCCCTTCAAAAAGTCGCGGCGTAGGCTCGC
>JBDUCU010000127.1:0-7910 GCA_040003315.1 Burkholderiaceae bacterium
CTCGAACCCACGGCTGCGTCTGACTTCCTGATTTGAAGCAGCAGGCGCCACGCCATCCACGCCAGCCCCGTTACAGCAGATGCAAGCAAGCCCCACAACAGGTAGCGCGCCCAAAGACTCTGGGTCGCGGTACCCGCGCGCGACGCAGCGACGATGGTCGTCGCGGGCTCGCCGACCGTGGCTGTCGGTAGCCGTGTTCCGGCTGGATCATCGGCCGCTAGAACAGAGCGCGTATCCAGGCTTGGACCGGGCGCCAAGTCACGGCGCCCCGCTGCGAGAACATACGGCGCGGGTGCGAGCGCGGAGAAGATCAGACGGGTGCGCCGCCACTCGGCCTCGATCGTGGGCACTGCACCTTCAAGCGGCCCCGCGAGATCGAATCGCAAACGGTCCGTCTGCGACGTGATCGGCAGAGGTGCACCTTCAATCTCGGCACCGTCGCGCACCATGCGAAACGCTTCGATCGAACCCATTGGCAGCCATGTTTCATCCGTTCTACGGGGTCCAAGAGGCGAACGACGATGGCGCGGTGAAGCCGGTCCGTCATGCCGGTAGACCTGCGCCCGCACGATCCTATTCATCTCGGGCATCCGCACGTAGACACGCTCGATCGGCAGCGCCTCGGGCACGTCGACATACAGCGTGCGGCGATCCTCCGACAGGCTTGATGCCAGCACTGCGCGCGGCATATTCACGATCGGCGCCAGCTGTTCGGAGAACTGTGCGCTGCCGATCATGGGAGCCTCCTTTGATGTCCAGCTGAGGCGCACGAACGATGGTGGGCGATCCAGATCGAAGGTATTGCGCTCGATCACTTCGCCGAACTTGCGATTGCGAGCCAGCGGTCCAGCAGTGAACGGTCTCCAGTTGACCATGTCTTCGCTTCCGAAGAACTCGATCCGTCCGGCATAGTCCGGAGCATCCGGATCGAAACCGAGCAGCAGCCGACCCCTCATCTTCTTCAGCGGCCGCGCATCGAGCAGGTACGCACCCACACCCGGCGTGACTGGGACGCCGGCAGCGTTCGGAGCGCTCGGCCCCAGCTCGACCACCGCGCGGTCTCCATAGCGCTCGACTCTTAGCGCATACATCCGCAGCAGAGACTCTCGCGCCTCGACACTGGACGGCAGTGGCACGAGACGCAAGCCGACTGCTGCCGCAGTCCTCGCAGCGACCGGCGGCGCCGGCAAGAAAGCGGTCGGTAGCACTTCGCCCTGCGCGTTAAAAATTCGCATATCGGCGAGCGTGCGTGTTTGCGCGGAGCGAAATACCGCCTCGGGAAGTTCGAGCACATGCAAGCCGTCGCCTTCGGTGTTAACTGGCAAGCGCAGCGCGAAGTCATCGCTGCGCAGACTCTGCGCATACGCGGTGCTGACTGCAGCTACGGCGAAGATGATCGGCCATCGAACGCGCTTCATGCGGGCACGCTCGCTGATTTGGGTGCCGACGGCGGAACGGGTGCCAGGTACCCGATCAGCAGAATCAACAGCCCGACACCGACGAACGACACGATGCGCTCGATCGTTCCTTGCGCCGACAGGTCGACGAAAAAGAGCTTGAGCACGACCGCGGCGAGCAACGCGGCCCCGAGCAGCCACCAGCCTCGCATGCCACGCCGATTCGCCAGCACCATGAGCCCCATCGCCGTGGCAGTCCATAGCAGTGACAGCACCGCCTGAACGACTCGCGAGCTCGCGAGCGCATCCGCGGTCCACGCAACGTCGGCCAGAAAGTGAACCGCGCGCAGCGCCGCCGCATTCAGTGCGATGAACGCGATGATTCCCAATGCAACTCTGCTGACCCGTTGCCATTGAACGCGATGGTCGGTCATATGCCAGCGCAATAGCGCGGCGAGCGCAATCAGTGACGCGACATCGAGCGGATTCAAAAGCGGCAGATAAGGAACCGGTGCGGCGTCGCCTGGAACCCAGATGCTGGTCAACACCAACCACGCCAGAAGGAAGATCGCCAAGCCCGGCGCTCCAACCTTCGCGTAGGCAAACGGCGCGGCGCGCATCGGCCAGCGCATTGCACAGGCGACGACGAGCCAGAGCGCGATGGCTGGCACGACACCCCATACTGCGTGAAACCAGCCGTCGGCCGCGATCATGTCGACTCGCAGCGACACCTCAGCAGCGACCATGCCGATCAGCAGCCACAGACCGCCGACGTGCAGGACCGAAAGCAAGGAAGGCGGGGCAGGAAGCAGTGTCCGATCGTTGTACGCAAGGCGCAGATAGAAGAACCCCCATGCCACGGGCCATGCAATCCAACCGAAGAATGCGCTCGGCAACTCGGCATCGATGATCGCCCAGAGGACAATCGCAGCCGCAAACAGCAGATGGACTGCGAACTGCAGCCATGAAAGCTGCAGCGGCCACGTCCACCGTACCCGCTGCGCCAGACCGATTAGAGTGGCCGCGGTCAACGTCACGACCAGCAAGCCAATTTGCGTGACCGCGAGCGGTTCGTCGACACGCTTCCAGGTCTCTGCCAATAGCGCAACCAGCCACACGAACACACCGAGCGCCAGCAAACCGGCCGCTGCATTGCGTTGATTTTTCCCGCCGGACAGCGAAAGCAAGGCGGCAATCACAGCGGTGCCAGCGACGGTCAGCCTGAGCAGAGTCGTCTGGCTGTCGACAGCCTGGGCAAAGTGGGCTTCGGTTGCGACCCAGGCAAATACAGCGACCGCCGCTCCGGCGACCCACTCCGGCGGCAGGGCTTCGGCGGCACGCGGCCGCAGCCATTTTTGATTCAGCACCATCAATGCCAACGATAGTGCGCACCACGCAAACACATACGTCGGATAGGGCACCGGCTGCCACACCAGCACCACAACCCACGCCCACGCGATGAGCCGCATCGTCCAAGGCAGGCCATCGACAAGCAGGACGCCGATGCGGCCGAACGCGCGCTTGTCCGCAACCGAGCGAGACAGCAATATCGACGCCGCGAACGCGGTCGCCACGGACACGACCAGATTCAACGTGAATCCGGAGAATTGCGGCGCGGTCGTAATGACCCCGGTCGACAACGCGCGCACTAGCGCGAGTGTGGCTGCCCCGTGCAACACCAGTCCCGCCGCGATCGGTAGCCCCCTGCGCTGGCGCAGACCGACCCACAGCAGCGCGAGCCCTTCCACCGCCCATGCAGCCGCAGTCCACTGCGCGCTCGCAGCCAGCGGAACGGCAAGGGTCAGGAACGCCACTCCCACGCCAAAGCTCGCTTCGATTAGAACTTGCAGAGCGGCATCGCGCCGCTTGATCAGTACCGACGAGCTCGCCAGATAAGCCCCCGCAGCGATCGCCGATGACAACGCCAGCTGTACGCCGCTGGTCAGGCGCGACTGAATGCCGAACGCGGCCAGCGGAAGCGCAAACATCAACGTTGTGTCGAAGATGCCCCGGGTTGCCTGTGGCTGTCGTAGTGCATACAGCAGCGCCACTGCGAGGAACAGAACCCAGAACGCGATCAGAAATCCCTGAGCGACAACGTACTGATCGGGGGAATACCGCTGCGCTACCCACATCCCCATCACTGCAAAGGTGAAGGCAAATCCAATCCAGTTCAGCTCGCGCCACGCGCGAAACCACGCAATCCCCAGCACGCCGAAGTTCAGCAACAGATAGTAGGAAAGCAGAATCTCGATTCGGCCCGAGCCCGTTGAAACCAGTATCGGCGCGAGAAATCCACCCGCAGCCCCCAGTGCGGCCAGTGCTCGCGCGTTTTGCGCGACGGCCAGCACGCCCGAGAACACCGCGAGCAAAGCGAGCAGCACAAATGCGGGAACCGCAGGCAATACGTCGTAAAGCCGAAGCGCGGCGAACACCGTCAAATACAAGATACCGATCGCACCGCCCTGCAAAGTGATCGCGTAGCCGATCCGTTTGTGCCTCAAACGCCATCCGAGGACCAATAAAGCAATTGCACCGAGTGCGACGCCGACGAGTCGGAGCTCGATCGGAACCTGTGTCCGCTCGGCCACGTAACGCAGCAGGAAGGCAACGCCGACGAACAGCACCAGCAGCCCGACTCGGGCCACGGTGTTGCCGCCGAAGAGCCACGCCTTGGCGACGGTAATTGCGTGCGAAAGAAACGAAGGAATCGCGGCTCGCGGTTTCGGATCAGGGGTGGCTGCCGCAAAATCGGCAGGCCTTGCGCGTGGCTCGGTCACGCCAGCGGAAAAGGCGGTTTCTGCCGGCGCTGTCGGGGAGACGGCCCGCACGCTTTCAAATTCGGGCGCGACGAACGCGATCGGAACGTCGGAGGCCTCATCGTCGGTTTGAAACGGCGCCGCTTCGGCTTCTGCGGCTAACGCGCGGTCATCGCCTGCGCGCAGCCATTTGACCGAATACTCGAGCAGCGAAACTCGCTCGAGCAAGTCACCGATACCGCCAGTCAATTCGCGATGCTGCACCCGAGCTTGCTCGCGCGCATACATCAAGTAGCCGATAACAAATCCGAGCGGCGCAGTAACAATCACGCCGGAAGGGTGCAGAAGTCCGAGCAGTACGCCGATTGCCGCACCGATCCACATCGGCGCGACCGAAACGGCACGCGGCACCGCACTCATGGCGGATTTAACGCCGGCTGCAGATGCCTGATGCGCTTATGCATACATACCGCAGTTGCCGGACATAGGAACGAAAATTGAGCCGTCTGTTGCACTGCTGGAGGCGCGCTGGCACGATCGACCCGCAGATAATCGAGCAAAGCAAAGAACCCCGCAACATTGGTCGTCAGCAAGAACAGGTCGTCGATCCCGCGGCGCGCCGCCAAACGTTCCGCTGCAGCGACGAGTGCGGCGCCGCGCCCTTGGCGTTGCAGCGACCGTTGAACAACCAGCGAGCGCAACAGCGCGGCACCGCTTGCGCTTTGCAACCCTACGGCGCCGACAACTTCGCCCGCTTCGCGCATCACCAGAAAATCGAGTGACGATGTACCGGATCGCAAGTCGTGATCGTCAAGCTGCGCCTGCCTGATCAGCTCGCGCACGCGCGCGCTGTCACCGGCACGCTGCGGTTCAATCAAGAACGGCTCTGTTTGCATCGCGCGATTGTCGCAGCACCCAGATTCGGCGCGTTCGCTGGAACACGCACGTTAAATGACGACTTGCGTGCCTATTTCGATCGCCCGATTTGGCGGGATGCTGAAGAAATCGGACGCCGGCTGTGCGTTACGCAACATCCATCCGAACAGGCGTCGCCGCCACTTAGCCATCGAGCTCTTGCCGCCAATGATGACCGCCTGCCGCGACAGAAAGAACGAGGTTTCGCCAGGAACCAGCTCGAAGTCATGGTAGCGAGCCAGCACGCCGAGAAAGAAGGTGACGTCGTACGGGTCCTGGAATCCAAGGCGCACCTTGACTGCGTAGCACCCGTCGCCCAAATCCTGGATCTCGGTCATATCAGAGGGGTCGACGTGTGGGACGGTGCGGCTGATCGCGGTCAGAAACACGACGCGCTCGTGCATCACACGGTTGTGCTTCAGGTTGTGCAGCAGTGCGTGCGGCACATATCCCGGCTCCAGAGTCATGAATACCGCACTGCCCTCCACGCGCTGCGGCGGATAGACAGACAGACTTTTGAGGAATGGCTCCAGCGCGATACCGCCTTGCTTCATCTGTCGGTTCACAAGTGACCGTCCGCGCTTCCACGTCGTAAAGATCAGACACAGGCCTGCTGCAAACGTGACCGGAAACCAGCCGCCGTTCGGGATCTTTGCGGTATTGGCCGCCACGAACAACAGCTCAAGCGCAATCAACGGCCCGAATGTTGCGATGACGCGCACGGCTGACCAATCCCACTTGAAGCGGGCGATGACGCTGACCCCGAAGCTCGTAACGACCATCGTGGTGGCGACCGAAAGTCCGTAGGCAGCGGCCAGATTGGACGAGCTGCCGAATCCCAGTACCAGAATGATGACGACCACCAGCAACAAGAAATTGACCAGTGGCAGATAGATTTGGCCGGCCTTTGTTTTCGAGGTGTAATCGATGCGCATACGAGGCAAGAAGCCCAGCTTGATCGCCTGACTTGCGATCGAGAACGCACCGGAGATGACCGCTTGTGACGCAATCACAGCTGCCGCGGTGGCCAATATCACAAGGGGTAGCTGCAACTGACTCGGCGCAAGCAAGAAAAACGGATTGGCGACAGCGGTCGGATCGGACAGCACCAGCGCGCCCTGGCCGAAGTAATTCACGACCAGGCATGGCATCACCAGACCGAACCACGAAGTGCGAATCGGGCGCGCCCCCAGGTGTCCGATGTCGGCGTACAGGGCCTCGACTCCGGTGAGCGCGAGGAACACCGACCCCAGCACTACGAACGTGATCGCCGGTTCGCTGACGGCGAAGCGCAGCGCACAAAGGGGATCCAGCGCAAGCAGCACGTGCGGGTTGTGCACGATCTGCCAAAGGCCGAGCGCTCCCGATACCACGAACCACACGAACATGATCGGTCCAAAGGTGCGGCCGACAATCGCCGTGCCCTTGCTCTGCACCGCAAAAAGGCACACCAGCACGACCAGTGTCAACGGGACAACGTACGGCGTGAAAATCGGAGAAACGACGTGCAGACCTTCGGCGGCCGACAGCACTGAAATTGCCGGCGTGATGACACTTTCGCCGAAGAACATCGAAGCGCCAAGCAGCCCCGCTCCGATCGCAATGCTGCGCACTCGGCCGGCAGCGGGCACGTGCCGCAACACCAGCGCGAGTAAAGCGAGAACACCGCCCTCGCCATCGTTGTCGGCGCGCAGCACGAGCAGCATGTACTTGATCGAGACGATCAACGTGACCGCCCAGAAGATCATCGACAAGATGCCGTAAATGGCTTCGGCGGAAACGCCCGCCCCATGCTCGCCCGCGAGGCTCTCCTTGAACGCATACAGCGTGCTGGTACCGATGTCGCCGTAGGCGACGCCGAGGGCTGCGACCAGGATGGCGGGCGATAGCTTGCGATCCGCTGTCGTCATCGAAGGACAGCGCAAGCTGGGGTGATGACGGCCGGAAAACGGCGGATGGCGCGCTCGATGGGTTACGTCCGAGCGTTGAATCGTACCGGCAGCCGGCACGCATGCCTACTCATTCACCCGTTGGCGGAGGCGTTCGATGGTGCTGCAGAGCGGCGGCAACGCCGCAGACGGACCGCTACACCGGATCACGTGGACGCCGCTCGCGGACAAGTCGGTGCGCCAGCTGTGGCAAACGCAGCCAAAGGCAGGCACTTACTGGACCACGATGTTCGATGGAAAATACGTACCGCGACCCAATTAAAAAAACCCGCGATTGAATCAACCGGCGCAAAAAAAGGCCCGAATGATCGGGCCTTTTTCTTTCACTACGAGATGAACTACGAGCCGCTGTAAGACTTCCACTCGTCGATGAACATCTTGGCGCCTTCCTTGGTCATCATGTCGCCCTTCATCATCATCTTGCCCTTGTCGGCGGGCATCTTCTTCATCTTGTCCATCATCGCGTCGTAGCGCATACCGGCGGCGTGCATGAACTCCTGCTTGGTAATCATGCCGTCTTTGTTGGTATCAGCCATCTTGAAAAAATCTTCGAACTTGAACGGGTCTTCTCCTGCCGAGGCTACGGGTGCATAGGCAAGTCCCATACACATCGCCATCGCCGGAATTGCCAGCCATGCTTTCTTCATTGTCATCTCCACGTGGTAAAGATTGATTACCGGTCGAATCGAGTTACCTAGGTGGTCAATCCGACCGTTCCCGGACCTCGTGCAATCAGCACGAAGTCGGGAGCTTAGTCGATGCTCCGGCCGGTTGTTTACATCGCCGGCGCAAGCGTAAACCCTGATGTAAATTTCGCCTCATGGACTCGATTGACGCGGGTGTCGTTCAATGGCAGGACCTGAGCTTCCCAAGCTCAAGACGTGGGTTCG
>JBDUCU010000128.1:0-7881 GCA_040003315.1 Burkholderiaceae bacterium
TCACTCTCCGGTGGCGAACGCCAGCGCGCGCGCCTCGCGGCGCTACTGGCGCAGCGACCCGGGGTTTACCTGCTCGATGAGCCGTTGCAGCACCTCGACCTGCCGCACCAGGTTGCCGTGCTTGATCGGCTGGCTCACGAGGCGCGCCAGCACGCCGCAGTTGTCGTCATGGTGTTGCACGACCTCCTGTTCGCCGCGCGCTACTGCAACCGCCTCTTGCTACTCTCGGGAGACGGGCGCTTTCGTATGGGCGGAGCGAGCGAGGTCATGAATGCCGAAAATCTGGGCGAGCTATACGGGTTTCCGCTGGAGGCAGTGGATGCCGGTGGCGAACGCCTTTTCCTCCCCGCACACCGATCCGCCACGAGCCCGGATGTATAATTCCCTTTTCCTCGCCGTGCCTGATATTTCCCCCATTCGATGATTCGGAAACTGCTTCGCCGCGTCTTTTCCGGCCGGTCATCGCCCTCGGCAAAGCCGCAGACCGTCGCCCGCACTACGCACGGCCTGTCTCGTGACAAGATCACCTCAAGCGCCCGTCGCGTCACCACGGGCCTGCAGGAAAAAGGCTACACGGCGTACATCGTGGGCGGCGCGGTCCGCGACTTGCTGCTGGGGCTCGAGCCCAAGGATTACGACGTCGCCACCAGCGCCACGCCCGAACAGGTGCGTAGCGTCTTCCGTCGCTCGCGCATCATCGGTCGGCGCTTCCGCCTCGTGCACGTGATGTTTGGCGAGGACACGATCGAAGTCTCGACCTTTCGGGCGCGCCAGGGTGAGGAAAAGGAAGACCAGCGCGCTGACGAAACCGGCCGCATCCTGCGCGACAACGTATTCGGCACGCAGGAGGAAGATGCCACGCGGCGCGATTTCACCATCAATGCGCTGTTCTACGATCCGACCAGCGAACAGATCCTGGATTTCTGCGACGGCCTCGCGGACCTGAAGGCGCGGCGCCTGCGCATGATCGGCGACCCCGAGCAGCGCTATCGCGAAGATCCGGTGCGCATGCTGCGCGCGGTCCGGTTTGCCGCGAAGCTCGGATTCGCAATCGACGAGTCAACCCGCGAGCCGATCCACCGGATGGCCGAGCTGATCGAAAACGTGCCGGCCGCGCGGCTCTTCGACGAGATGTTGAAGCTTCTGACCAGCGGGCACTCGGTCGCGTGTATCACGCGATTACGCGCCGAGGGTCTGCATCACGGGTTGCTGCCGTTGCTCGATGTGATTCTCGAACAGCCTGCCGGCGAGCGGTTTGTGATGCTTGCACTGTCGCGCACCGACGAGCGAGTCCGTGCCGGCAAGTCGATTTCACCAGGATTTCTGTTCGCCACGCTCTTGTGGAACGACGTACTTGCCAAATGGAACGTTCGTCTAGCCAGCAACGAACACCGCATCCCGGCGTTGAATCTGGCGATCGACGAAACGATCGACGCCCAAACCGAGAAACTCGCGATCCAGCGCCGCTTCGTGGCGGATATGCGCGAAATCTGGGGCCTGCAGCCGCGCTTCGAACGAAGGACCGGCCGCTCGCCTTTTCGCCTGATCGAACACCTGCGCTTCCGTGCCGGTTATGATTTCCTGCTTTTGCGGGCTGCGGCCGATGAAATGCCGGTCGCATCGGGCGACTGGTGGACGCGCTTCGTGCAGGCAGGGCAGGAAGAGCGCGAGCAGATGGTCCTGGAGGGCGCGCGCGAGGGTAGCTCGACATCGACTACAGGGAAGCGTCGCCGGCGACGGCGCGGCGGCAAGGCAGACGGCGCTGCGAGCGTTGCTTGATACCGATAAACATGAAAAGAACGGCGTATATCGGAGTGGGCGCGAACCAGGGCGATGTAGTCGCGTCGCTGAAGGCCGCGTTCGACACGCTGCGCTCGCTCGAACAATCCGAGCTCGTCGCCGTTTCACCGTTCTATAAGTCGGCACCGATCGAGGCCACGGGCCCTGACTACGTGAACGCCGTGGCGAGGCTGGAAACATCGCTCGAGCCTTACGCGCTGCTGCTGCATCTGCTGGATATCGAACTGATGCTTGGGCGCAAGCGCCGCGGCGCCAACCAAAAGAAAAACGCACCGCGCAACGTCGACCTCGATCTGCTGCTTCTGGGCGAGATGATCATTCAAAGCACGCCGTTGACGCTGCCCCATCCGCGCCTGCATCAGCGGGCATTCGTGTTGAAGCCGTTGCTCGATCTTGCTCCGGAGATTTGCATTCCCGGCCAAGGCGCGGCGGGCGATTTCCTGAAAACCGTATCCGACCAGCGTATCGAGTTGCTTGACGAGTCCGCCGCGCAGTGACGCCGGCTGCCAAGTACCCCTACGTAGTGATCGAAGGGCCGATCGGCGCCGGCAAGACTTCGCTGGCCGGCAAGCTCGCACTGCGATACTCCGCGCAGCCACTGCTCGAGAAACCTGAAACCAATCCGTTCCTGGAGCGGTTCTATCGCGATCAACCCCGCTACGCACTGCCGACGCAGCTGTTCTTCCTGTTTCAGCGCGTCCAGCAGCTTGGCGACGTCACGCAGCTCGACATGTTTCGATCTTCGATCGTGGCCGATTTTCTGCTCGAAAAAGACCCTTTGTTCGCGCGCCTGACGCTGGCTGATGACGAGTTGAAACTGTACGAGCAAATTTTTGCGCAGCTCAAGCCCCAGACACCGGTGCCCGATCTCGTCATCTATTTGCAGGCGTCGCCCGACACGCTGGTCGAGCGCGTGATCCGCCGCGGTAATCCGATCGAGTCGGGCATATCGGAAACCTACCTGCGCGCCCTGTCGGACGCCTACACGCGTTTTTTCCATCAATACGATGGCGCGCCGGTGTTGATCGTCAACACAGAGAATCTGAACCCAATCGAACGCGACGACGATTTCGAGCTGCTGCTGTCGCGCATCGAGAAGATGCGGGGACGGCGCGAGTACTTCAATCTGGCGGCATAGCCGAAACGCTGCGATGAAAGTCCTTCATACGATCGAAGCACTGCGCGATCAGCTGCGTGGCCAGAACCGCATTGCATTCGTAGCGACGATGGGCAATCTGCATGAAGGCCATCTTGCGTTGATGCGCCTCGCGCATCACCACGGCGATCCGGTCGTGGCTTCGATATTCGTCAATCGGCTGCAATTCGGCCCAAACGAAGATTTCAACCAGTACCCGCGCACGCTGCAGGAAGATATCGAGAAGCTTCAGCAGCAGAACCACGTCTATGTGCTGTTTGCCCCAAACGAAGCGGAGATGTACCCGGAGCCGCAGAATTACCGGGTCAGTCCGCCGTCGGACCTGGGCGATATCCTGGAAGGGGAGTTTCGTCCAGGATTTTTCATCGGCGTGACCACGGTCGTCCTCAAGCTTCTGTCGTGCGTGCAGCCGCAAGTTGCGGTGTTTGGCAAGAAGGATTACCAGCAGTTGATGATCGTGCGCAACATGTGCCGTCAGTTCGCATTGCCGACCGAAATCATCCCGCACGAAACGGTGCGCGATGCTGACGGGCTTGCACTGTCTTCGCGCAACCGTTTCCTTTCGCAGGCCGAGCGCGCGGAAGCGCCGCATTTGTATCGCGTGCTCAATCAAGCACGCGACCGCGTGATCGCAGGCGAGACCGACGTCGATCAGGTCGAAAAAGACGCCCGGCAGCAACTAGAGTCTGCTGGCTGGAAAGTCGATTACATCGCGCTGCACCGTCAGCGCGATCTGCATAAGGCGCGGCGCGAAAAAAGTGCAGCTGGCGAACCATTGGTGATCCTCGCGGCCGCCAAGCTCGGCACGACTCGGCTCATCGATAACCTCGAGATTTAAGGCTGCTGCGGATTGTTGAGCGCGGGAGCCCCGCGTTTTCAGCGATAATCCGCGCCCAAGTTCGATGCCGGGCTGGCGGAACTGGTAGACGCGCCGGACTCAAAATCCGGTTCTGGTAACAGAGTGTGGGTTCGATTCCCTCGCCCGGCACCATCTGCGCAAGACAATGGCGCCTGTCTTGCCGCGGCTTCGCAAATGGCCGGTAAAGCCATGCAGACCGAAACTGAGCTCACTCTCGCAGATTTCGATTTCGAGCTACCGCGCGAGCTGATCGCGCAGCACCCGCTTTCGGATCGCTCGGCAGGCCGACTGCTACACGTCGGACCCGCCTTGCGGGACTGTCGCTTCACCGACATCGAACAGCTGCTACGACCCGGCGACCTGCTGGTATTGAACGACACCCAGGTGATCAACGCCCGCCTGCTCGGCCGAAAGGCGACCGGCGGCAAAGTCGAAGCGCTGATCGAGCGAATCCTCGAGCCCACCCTCGCTCTTGCGTTAGTGCGCACGAGTCACGCCGCAACGCCCGGCACACACTTGATCTTTAACGAAGCGGTCCACGCGACCGTCGAAGGCCGGCGAGAAGATTTTTTTGCGCTGCGCTTCGATCGCGATGTACTGGCAGCGCTTGCCGAGCACGGCCGGGTGCCGCTGCCACCTTATATCGAGCATGCTGCCGACGCGACCGATGCAGTTCGCTATCAGACCGTCTATGCGGCTCATCCGGGTGCGGTTGCAGCTCCCACCGCCGGGCTGCATTTCACCGAAGATCTGCTGCACCGCTTGCACGGCCGCGGTGTCGAGTGCACCTATCTGACGCTGCATGTCGGCCCAGGCACCTTTCAGCCCGTGCGAACCGAGCGCATCGCCGAGCATCAGATGCACTCGGAGCGCTTCCAAATTTCGGTGTCGGTGGCGCGCACCATCAATCAAGCGCTCGCTGCGCAACGGCGAGTGATTGCGGTCGGCACGACGACACTGCGTGCACTTGAATCGGCCGCTGCACGCGCGACCGAGGGCGTGCGCCCGGGAAGCGGCGAAACCACGCTTTTCATCACGCCCGGTTTTCGCTTTCGGGTCGTCGACATGCTGCTGACGAATTTTCATTTGCCGAAGTCGACATTGCTGATCCTGGTCTCGGCATTCGGCGGGCTCGAGCGCTTGCGGTCCGCGTACCAACACGCGATCGAGCAGCGCTACCGTTTTTTCAGCTATGGGGATTCGATGTTGCTCGAGCGCGCATCGTGAGTATGTCGTTTGCGGTCGGTATCACCGATGGCGCGTCGCGCGTCGGTCGACTGCAGCTCGCCCACGGGCCGGTCGACACGCCGGTGTTCATGCCGGTGGGCACGTACGGCACCGTCAAGGCGATGGCCCCCGGCGAGCTGATCGACCTCGGCGCGCAAATCGTTCTGGGCAATACCTTCCATCTGTGGCTGCGTCCCGGACTCGACGTCATCGCCGCGCATCAGGGACTGCACCGATTCATGGGGTGGCCGCGGCCGCTGCTGACCGATTCGGGCGGCTTCCAGGTCTTTTCGCTCGGCGCGTTGCGCAAGATCAGCGAGGAAGGGGTTGGGTTTGCATCGCCGATCAACGGTGACCGCTTGTTTCTGACGCCCGAACAATCAATGCGTATCCAGGTCGTACTCGACTCGGACATCGCGATGGTGTTCGACGAATGCACGCCATACCTGATCGACAACCGGATTGCGACCGAAGTCGAAGCGGCAGAATCGATGCGCCTGTCGCTGCGCTGGGCGCAGCGCAGCGCGCTCGAGTTCGATCGATTGACTGAAGCTGGTTGCGAAAAATCAGGCCGCCGCAACAGCCTGTTCGGAATCGTTCAGGGCGGCATGGTCAAGCCACTGCGTGACGAGTCGCTTGCCGGCCTGATCGACGTCGGATTCGATGGCTACGCGATCGGCGGCCTCTCGGTGGGCGAACCGAAGCATGAAATGCTGCGCATCCTGACGCACACCGCGCCGCAGCTGCCCGCCGACGCTCCGCGTTACCTGATGGGCGTGGGCACACCGGAAGACCTGATCGACGCAGTGGCCGTGGGAATCGATATGTTTGACTGCGTGCTTCCGACGCGCAATGCCCGCAACGGTTGGTTATTCACTCGATACGGCGACTTGAAGCTTCGCAACAGCCGCTTCCGCACCGACCTGGCACCGCCCGATGAAACCTGCGGCTGTCTGACCTGTCGAAGTTTCACTCGCGCGTACCTGCACCATTTGCAACGCGTCAACGAAATCCTCGGGGCACGACTGAACACGATTCACAATCTTTTCTACTACCTCGATTTGATGACACAGGTCCGTCAAGCGATCGCACGCCGGGGCTTCACCGAGTTTCGAGTCGACTTCGCGCGCGACCGCGCGCGCGGCGTATAAGTCGATGCCCAGGCCATTTCGCAGCCGCGATCGATCGAGTGCGCGCCGCTATAATCGCGCGCCGCGTCGGATCGTATGCCCACGCGCTCAGCCATCCTCCATCTGAATCGTCCGTAAAGGGCAACCACATGTTCTTCATTAGCGATGCGTTTGCACAGGCGGCGCCAGCGGCCCAGGGCGGCGCCGAATCGTCATTCATGTCGATTGGCTTCATGGTGCTGATCTTTGTCGTCTTCTACTTTTTCATGATCCGCCCGCAGGTCAAGCGGCAGAAGGAACACAAGCTGATGGCCGACGCCCTTAAAAAGGGCGACGAGGTGATCGCGGCAGGCGGCATCATCGGCAAGATCACCGAGGTCAACGATCAGTTCGTCACGGTGCAGGTGGCGGCGGTCAACGGCCAGCCGGTCCAGATCTCGATGCAGAAGATGGCGGTGCAGACGCTGTTGCCGAAAGATACGTTCAGGCCGGCGTGAGTGTGAGCTAGAAGCGCACCTCGATGAATCGCTACGCGCTGTGGAAGTATGTCGCTATCGTGGTCGCGCTGATCCTGGGCGCGGTGTACACGCTGCCCAACTTTTACGGCGAATCGCCGGCGGTTCAGATCTCGTCCGGCCGTCAAACGGTGCGCGTCGGTCCGGCGCTGATGTCCAGAGTGGAAACCGTCCTCACGGATGCACAGATTGCGCACGAGGGCGTGGTGTTCGACACGATCGGAACCAACTCAACTGTCCGCGTTCGATTCGCCGATACCGATACACAGTTGAAAGCGAAGGACATCGTGCAGCGTGCGCTCAGTCCGGACGCCGAAGATCCTGCCTACATAGTCGCGCTGAATCTCGTTTCCAATACGCCGCACGGGCTGATCCGACTTCGCGCACTGCCGATGTACCTTGGGCTCGACTTGCGCGGCGGCGTGCACTTCCTGCTGCAGGTCGATATGCGCACAGCGATCGACAAGCGTCTCGATACACTGACCTCCGACATCCGCACCCTGCTGCGCGAGAAAAATGTGCGGCACTCTGGCATCAACAAGACCCCGGCGGCGATCGAGATCCGGTTTCGCGACCCGGAGATGCGTTCGCGCGGACTGGATCTGCTGCGCACGCAAGTGCCCGAGCTTGCGCTGCGCGAGACCGGGCAGAGCGAGGATCTGGCGCTGGTCGCGACTTTGACACCAATTGCGCAGCGAACCATTCAGGACTCGGCGCTGCGGCAAAACATCGCGACGCTGCACAACCGCGTCAACGAGCTCGGCGTCGCTGAGCCGGTGATCCAGCAGCAGGGCTCCGACCGCATCGTTGTGCAGCTCCCCGGCGTGCAGGATGTCGCGCGGGCGAAGACGCTGCTGGGACGCACCGCGACGCTTGAGATCAGATTGGTTGACCAGGATGCGATGGCGGCCGGCACGCCCGCAGCGCTAACAGTGCCACAGCGCGACGGTGCAACCGTGAAGCAAATTCCATTGAAGCGCGAAGTCGTTGCCACCGGCACGCAGCTGAACGGTGCATCGGCCACGCTCGACCAGAATCAGCGGCCCGCGGTCTCGGTACGCCTCGACGAAGCCGGTGGGCGCTCGATGCGCACGGCATCACGCGAGAATATCGGGCGCCTGATGGCGATCGTGTTGTATGAGCGCGGCAAAGGCGAGGCGATCTCGGTCGCGACGATCCAGGGCGAGTTCGGCA
>JBDUCU010000033.1:0-25867 GCA_040003315.1 Burkholderiaceae bacterium
AGGCTCGCGTGGGAAAGGTCACAGGGTTTATCGAATACCGGCGCCTCGAAGAGGCTGCTGAAGCACCGCGTGCGCGCGTCCGACACTGGCGCGAGTTCACCCTGCACTTGTCCGACAGCGATGCGACCGTACAAGCCGCCCGCTGCATGGACTGCGGAATTCCGTTTTGCAACCAAGGCTGCCCGGTCAATAACATCATTCCGGACTTCAATGATCTGGTTTATCGGCAGGATTGGAAGACCGCACTCGACGTGCTGCACAGCACCAACAATTTTCCGGAGTTCACCGGCCGGGTGTGCCCAGCGCCATGCGAAGCCGCATGCACGCTGAACATCAACGACGCGCCTGTCGGGATCAAATCGATCGAGCACAAGATCATCGACAAGGGTTGGGAGGAAGGTTGGGTCGTGCCGCAACCATCAGTTATCAGGACGGGCAAACGGGTCGCGGTGATTGGCAGCGGCGCCGCGGGCTTGGCGGCTGCGCAGCAACTCGCCAGGGCCGGCCACGACGTGACGGTGTTCGAGAAAAATGATCGCATCGGGGGCTTGCTTCGTTACGGCATCCCCGATTTCAAGATGGAGAAGTCCCATATCGATCGCCGCGTCGATCAGATGAGAGCCGAGGGGATCACGTTCCGCACGGGTGTGCGGGTGGGAAACGCCGATGCCGGTGGCGTGATGGACTGTGCAAGCGCCGCGCTCGAGCCGACGGCCGTGTTCGATGAATTCGATGCAGTCATCCTGGCGGGCGGTGCCGAACAAGCGCGCGATCTTCCGGTACCCGGGCGCGCGCTGAAGGGTGTGCACTTTGCGATGGAATTCTTGCCGTCGCAAAACAGGGTCGTCGCCGGTGACAGGGTCGCTCACCAGATCGCCGCAACCGGCAAGCATGTTCTCGTGATCGGCGGTGGCGATACCGGTTCGGATTGCGTCGGCACCAGCAATCGGCAGGGTGCCAAGAGCGTGACCCAATGGGAGTTGCTGCCCCAGCCCCCCGAGATTGAAAACAAGCCGCTGACGTGGCCGTATTGGCCGATCCGTCGGCGCACGTCCAGCTCTCACGAAGAGGGCGTGGCGCGCGACTGGGCGATCGCGACCAAAGCCTTCAAGGGCAACGCCCAGGGCAACGTCACGGCGTTAGTCGCGGTGCGCGTCGAATGGCGACACGATGCAACGACCGGGCAGTCTCGAATGGTCGAGGTGTCGGATTCGGAATTCGAAGTCGCGGTGGACCTGGTGCTGCTCGCAATGGGTTTTATCGCGCCGGTCGGCTCGATGCTCGATAGCTTCGGGGTCGCCAAGGATGCGCGCGGCAACGCGCTTGCAACGACCGACGGCGAAGGTTGCTATCGAACCAGTGTTGACAAGATTTTCGCTGCCGGCGACATGCGGCGCGGCCAGTCGTTGATCGTCTGGGCGATCCGCGAAGGACGCCAGTGCGCGCGGGCGGTTGACCAGTACTTGATGGGCAGCAGCACGCTGCCGCGTTAGCCTCGGCGGCACGGCCTGATGCGCTGAGTCATCATTTCGTGGTCCCGCGTTTTGGCTGGGTGCTGGACGCGAGAACACCCCAGATGCCGTGCGACAATCCCGCGCTGCCGTGTGAGCGCACCCAGCCGCTCGCTTGATCGGCCAATAACTAGAAGATGAAGAACGACGCGCTCGTCCAGCTCGATCACGTGACGTTCGGCTACGACCGGCGACGAGTCGTGCTGCACGACATCACGATGGCGTTTCCACGCGGCAAGGTGATCGCGATCATGGGCGGCTCCGGGTGTGGCAAGACGACATTGCTGCGGTTGATCGGAGGGATGCTGACGCCTCTCAAGGGCGCAATCATGTTCGATGGCGAGCATGTCAACCCGCGCGACCGCGAGGCACTTTTCAGATTGCGGCGCCGAGTCGGATTGCTGTTTCAGTTCGGCGCGCTGTTTACCGACCTGACGGTGTTCGACAACGTTGCGTTTCCCCTGCGCGAGCACACCGAGCTGCCACAGGCACTGCTGCGCGACCTGGTTCTGATGAAGCTGAACGCAGTCGGCTTGCGCGGTGCGGCGCAGTTGAAGCCCGCGGATCTATCAGGTGGGATGGCGCGCCGAGTGGCCTTGGCGCGTGCGATCGCGCTCGATCCCGAGCTCATCATGTATGACGAGCCGTTCGCCGGGCTCGATCCGATCTCGCTTGGAGTAGCGGCCAACCTGATTCGTGAGCTTAACGATGCGACCGGCGCGACATCGCTGGTGGTTTCGCACGATGTCAAGGAATGCTTCAAGATCAGCGACTACGTATACGTCATGGCGGCGGGACGGATCGTGGGTCACGGGCTGCCGGCGGAAGTCGAAGCCTCCGATCACCCCGAGGTGCGTCAGTTCATTCGCGGCGAGCCCGATGGTCCGGTGAAGTTTCACTATCCGGCCAAGCCGTTTGCGCAGGAATTGGGACTGCGGGCATGAGGCACGTCGATTTTTTGCCGCGGCTTGGGGTCAGTGCGCTCGGTGTGCTGCAGGGGCTGGGCCACGCGACGTTCTTCGTCATCGATCTGGTGCGTAATTCCCTTTCCGCCGTCACGCGACCGTTCCTGACGATTGCGCAGATTCACGCGATCGGCAATCGCTCGCTCGTCATCATTCTCGCGTCCGGCCTTGCGGTCGGATTTGTACTGGCGCTGCAGGGTTATTACACGTTGAGCCGATACGGCGCGACCGCCTCGCTCGGGCTGGTGGTCGCGCTGTCATTGGTGCGCGAGCTCGGGCCCGTGGTGACGGCGCTGTTGTTTGCCGGCCGTGCGGGGACTTCGCTAACGGCAGAGATCGGATTGATGAAGGCGGGCGAGCAGCTGGCTGCGATGGAGATGATGGCGGTAGACCCCAAGGCACGTGTGCTCGCGCCTCGACTGCTGGCGGGCCTGATCTCGATGCCGCTATTGGCTGCGATGTTTTCGGCGATCGGCATTCTCGGCGGCTACGTGGTCGGCGTATTGATGATCGGCATCGACTCCGGCGCCTTCTGGTCGCAGATGCAAAATGGAGTCGACACGGTCGACGATGTCGGCAACGGGATCGTGAAAAGCTTCGTGTTTGGCGTGGCGTGTACCGTCGTCGCGCTGTATCAGGGGTTCGAGGCAACACCGACGCCGGAGGGCGTATCGGAAGCGACCACGCGCACGGTCGTCATTTCGTCGCTGATGGTATTGAGTCTCGACTTCGTTCTGACCGCGCTGATGTTCAGCGCGCCTGGTTAGCCGGCGCGAAATTGGAGACGTTCAATGGGACGTAAGGGAGTTGAAACACTGGTCGGGCTGTTCGTGCTGCTTGGCATTCTGGCGATCCTGTTCCTGGCGCTGCGCGCGGCCAATCTCGGCAATTTTGTAGTAGGTGACACCTATCAGGTGACGGCGCGCTTCGACAATATCGGCGGGTTAAAGGTGAGGGCGCCGATCAAGAGTGCTGGGGTCACGGTCGGCCGTGTCAAAGCCATCGTGCTCGACACCAACACGTATCAGGGACGGGTGACGATGGAGATCGAGCGAGGTGTGGTGTTCCCCACCGATACCTCGGCCAAGATTCTGACGTCGGGCTTGCTGGGCGATCAGTTCATCGGGCTTGTGCCCGGCGGCTCGGATAAGAATCTGGAAGCCGGCAGCGAAGTGAAGCTGACGCAATCGGCTGTATTGCTGGAGAACCTGATTGGCCAGTTTCTGTATAACAAGGCTGCGGACCCTCCTGACGCCGTCAAGGTGCCTGCCAAGTGAACCCGAAACGGACAGGCGTAACGCTTGCTTCGGCTGACCAGCAACCAATGAAGTTCACCTTGACATTTTTAGTTCGTCGCGCCGCGCTGTTGGTGTTTGCCGGCTTTGTCTCGGGTTGCGCGACGATACCTGCTGACTCCGGCAATGACCCGCGCGACCCGATCGAATCATTCAACCGCCAGGTCTTCGAGTTCAATGACGTCGTCGACCGCGCGCTGCTGAAACCGGTAGCGCAGGCGTATCAATTTGTTCTGCCTGAACCGGTGCGTGACTGCGTCAGCAATATCTTCAGCAATTTCCGCGAACCGTCGAATGCCATCAACAACCTGTTGCAGGGCAAGCCCGTCGATGCCGGTTCGGACGTGTGTCGCTTTGTTGTCAACACCACCATCGGGCTTGCCGGCTGCTTCGATCCAGCGCGCCAAATGGGCCTTGAAAAGCACAGCGAGGATTTCGGTCAAACGCTGGGGCGTTGGGGGATTGGCGCGGGCCCGTATCTGGTGGTTCCAATCCTCGGGCCGAGCACCGTACGCGACGCAATTGGGATTTACGGGGCCGAGCCCTACCTTGACCCGAATTTTTACATCAGGAACATTCCGGTTCGAAATGCAATTTTCGGCACCCGTATCGTCGACCAGCGTGCGCAACTGCTGCAATCCGACGATTTGATCTCCGGAGCAGCGCTCGATAAATATCGATTCATTCGCGATGGTTACCTGCAGCGTCGCCGCAGCCAGGTGTACGACGGTTCGCCGCCAGCAGAGAAAAGTGACGACAAATCGTCTTCCAGCGGTCCACCGTCGGCCGACCCAGGCGTTAAGAAGGAACTGGTGCCGCCATCGAGCGGCCCTGCCGCCCAATGACGCTCGATCGACTTCGAACAAATGGCGCTGGCGGCAGTCTCATCAGTGCCCTACACATCAACTCGAAATGGACTTAGCGATGCGATTTCTAAATTCCTTGTTATTTTCCGCTGTCACATTGGCGTTGCTGGTGCCCGCGGTCCACGCGCAAGCACAGACCACCGCGCCGGATGCATTGGTGCGTGATCTCTCGAATGAAGTGCTGGAGGCGATCAAAGCCGACAAGGCACTGAAGTTGGGAGACACCGGCCGAGTGCAGAAACTGGTCGACGAAAAGGTATTGCCGTACACCGACTTTGAAAAAATGACGCAGCTGTCGGTGGGTCCGGGTTGGCGTAATGCGACGCCCGAGCAACGAGCTGCGCTGACGCGTGAGTTCCGTACGCTTCTGGTCCGCACCTATAGCGGGGCGCTATCTCAGGTCAGCGATCATAAAGTCGAACTGCGCCCGTTTCGCGCACAGCCCACCGACACGGACGTGATCGTGCGAACCCAGGTCGTCGCATCTCGCGGTGATCCGATTCAGCTCGATTACCGCTTGGAGAAGGCTGGGGGGGGCTGGAAAATCTACGACATCAACATCCTTGGAGTGTGGCTGGTCGAAAATTACAAGTCGCAATTTAGCTCTCAGGTGAATTCCAGCGGCATTGACGGTCTGATCAAGACGCTTTCCGAGCGCAACAGTCAGCTCGTTCAGAAAAAAGCCTGAACATTGCCGTGCGCGTTGAGGCCGATGACATGAGCCTGGCCAACGCGGTCCCGCTGGCCGCGCTTGGCATCGAGGCGATTCAAAAAGGCGATACATCGTTCGATCTGTCGGCGGTGCGGACCTGCGATTCATCCGCATTGGTCGTACTGATCGCGTGGCAGCGCACCGCGCAGGCCGCGGGTGGTTCAATCGAAGTAACCGGCGTGCCCGACGATATGTTGAGTCTGGCCAAGGTTTACGGCGTTAGCACCATCCTTCCGGTCGGCCGTGCGCGCTCCTGAAGCGCGCTGCCGATAGCAGCGCCACGCGCTTCCGGCGCCGGTCCAGCGTGGCTGCGATTCAGGTTTCAGGTGTAACCAAGCGCTATGGCGCACTGGTTGCGCTCGATCGCGTCGATCTTCTGGTTCGGCGCGGGGAATTCTTCGGCCTGCTCGGCCCCAATGGCGCCGGCAAAACGACGCTGATATCGATCATTGCGGGCCTGGTGCGCGCGACCGCAGGTCACGTCGCTGTGATGGGTCACGATGTCATGCGCGATTACCGTTTGGCACGCCTTGCATTGGGCGTCGTCCCGCAGGAGCTCGCGTTCGACCCGTTCTTCACCGTGCGCGAGACGCTGAAGTTTCAATCGGGCTATTTCGGATTGACCGATAACCGCGCGTGGATTGACGAAGTGCTCGACAATCTTGGGCTGACCTCGCGGGCGGATAGCAACATGCGCGCGCTGTCGGGAGGCATGAAGCGGCGCGTGCTGGTTGCGCAAGCGCTCGTCCACAAACCTCCCGTGATCGTTCTCGATGAGCCCACAGCGGGGGTCGACGTCGAGCTGCGCCAGACCTTGTGGGCGTTCGTTCGCCGCCTGAACCGTGAGGGGCACACGATCGTGTTGACCACGCACTATCTCCAGGAAGCACAGGCCTTGTGCCAGCGCATCGCGATGCTGAAATCCGGCCGCGTGATTGCTCTCGACACAACGCGTGCGTTGCTGTCGCATATCGAGGGCGTGCAAATGATCCTGAGAGCGCGCGGAGCCATTCCGCCGTCGGTGCTGGCCCATCGAATCGACGAGCGCGACGGCGCCCTCGTATTGCGCCTGGCGCATGCGCGCGAAGTTGGCCGAGTGCTGGCGGAGTGCCAGGCCGCCGGCTGCGAGATCGAAGACGTCGAGGTCGGCCGCGCCGATCTCGAGGATGTGTTCTTTCAGCTGATGGCCGAGCGCGTCGAGTCCGAACGCATACCCGCGTTGGCAACCGCATGAGCCTGGGACACCGCAGCCCGACGGAGTTGGTGCCGCTTGGTACACCAACCATTGCCCGCCATGAATTGACCGGTGCCAGTACGCCGTTCGTTTCGTTTCGGACGCTGCTCCTCAAAGAGATACTGCGGTTCTGGAAGGTCAGTTTTCAGACCATTGCGGCCCCGGTACTGACTGCTGTCCTGTATCTGCTGGTGTTTGGCCACGTACTCGAGGACCACGTGCAGGCCCTGCCGGGGGTCAGTTACACGGCGTTTCTGGTTCCTGGGCTCGTGATGATGTCGGTGCTGCAAAATGCATTTGCCAATTCGTCGTCGAGCCTGATTCAGTCAAAGATCATGGGCAGCATGATTTTCGTGCTGTTGCCTCCGTTCTCGCACTGGCAGTTGTTCGGTGCATACGTGGGGGCGTCGGCGGTGCGCGGTCTGCTGGTTGGGCTCGGCGTGTTCGTATTCACCGCCGGATTCGCGCCGCCATCGTTCGCCGCGCCGCTGTGGATCGTTGCGTTCGGCGTGATGGGCGCTGCAATGCTTGGAACGCTCGGGCTGATCGCCGGCATGTGGGCCGACAAGTTCGATCAGCTGGCCGCCTTTCAGAACTTCATCGTAATGCCAGCGACCTTCCTGTCGGGCGTGTTCTACTCGGTGCAGGGGCTGCCGCCATTCTGGCGGACCGTGTCCCATTTCAATCCGTTTTTCTACATGATCGATGGTTTTCGGTACGGCTTTTTTGCGCAGTCGGACGTCGATCCCTGGGTAAGCCTGAGCGTACTGACGCTTGCCTTTGTCGTGGTCAGCGCCATCGCGGTCAACCTGCTGGCGCGGGGCTTCAAGCTGCGTCAGTGAAGGCCCCGATGGACCCGACACCCGAGGACATCGAGCGCTATATCGCAAGCAGCCTTAGTTGCGAGCTCGTCGAAGTGGCCGGGGACGGCCGACATTTCCAGGCTCTGATTGTCAGCGTGGCGTTCGAAGGCCAAACACGAGTGGCGCGCCACCAGCAGGTCTATCGGGCGCTGGGTGATCGAATGCGGCACGAGATTCACGCATTGTCGATGCGCACGCTGACTCCTGCCGAGTACGCGGCTCAAGGATGATAAGTTCACCTCGGCTTCACCCTGAGTTCGCGACGTGTTCGCACGGACGCGGCAACCTTGCGTCTATCGCCCGCACATCGCCGGCGCGCACGCCAGGAGCACAGCATGCCCGATGCACTTCCCGCACCGTCACTTCGAGTCACACGCCCCGTACAGTTTCGTGCGTCGCCGCTGCAGCAACCTGCGCCCGATCGCTTCGACGATGCAATGGATAAACTGAAGATACGAGGCGGTGGCCGGTTGGCCGGAGAAATCACCGTGTCCGGGGCGAAAAACGCCGCACTGCCGATCCTCGCCGCGTCGCTGCTGACGGCTGACGAACTGCTGGTCGAAAACGTCCCGCAGCTGCAGGACGTCACCACAATCATCAAGCTGCTGAGGCAAACGGGCGTGTCCGTCGAACAGGCGGGTACAACGGTGCGCCTGAAGGGCGATGCGATTTCGAATACCGAAGCGCCGTACGAGCTCGTCAAGACGATGCGCGCCTCGATTCTGGTCCTTGGCCCTTTGGTGGCACGCTTTGGCACCGCGCGGGTGTCGCTGCCGGGGGGCTGTGCGATCGGCGCGCGTCCCGTCGATCAGCACATCAAGGGCCTCGAGGCACTGGGCGCCATCATTCGCATCGAAAACGGTTTCGTCGTCGCGGAAGCAAAGCGCTTGCGAGGCGTGCGCATTGCGACCGACATGGTGACCGTCACCGGGACCGAGAACCTGATGATGGCTGCGACCTTGGCGGATGGCGAAACCATCATTGAAAATGCCGCGCGCGAGCCTGAGGTGGCAGACCTCGCGCGTGCGCTGAACGCGATGGGTGCACGCATCCGTGGCGCGGGCACCGATCGCATTGCGATCGAAGGCGTCGAGCGCCTGCACGGTGCTCGACATACCGTCATGCCAGATCGCATCGAGACCGGCACGTTCCTGACGGCAGTCGTCGCGGCGGGGGGCCACGCGGTTTTGCGCGGTGCGGACTCGGATACATTGGATGCAGTGCTCGACAAGTTGCGTGAAA
Source organism: Burkholderiaceae bacterium (assembly GCA_040003315.1). Taxonomy (GTDB): domain Bacteria; phylum Pseudomonadota; class Gammaproteobacteria; order Burkholderiales; family Burkholderiaceae_F; genus JACCZX01. The sequence continues at coordinate 8,689 of JBDUCU010000033.1, forward strand.
CCGGTGCCGATATCGACGCCAGAAATGGGATGCTGCGCATTCGTATGGACCGCCGGGCGCGCGCCGTCAGTTTGCGAACCGCACCGTATCCGGGCTTTCCCACCGACATGCAGGCGCAGTTCATGGCGATCAACTGCAGTGCCGACGGAATTGGAGAAATCACCGAGACGATCTTCGAGAACCGGTTCATGCACGCGCACGAGCTGCAAAGGCTCGGTGCGAATATCGAAATCGACGGCAACACCGCGACCATTTGGGGTGTCGAGAAGCTCGCCGGCGCGCCCGTGATGGCGACCGATCTGCGCGCGTCGGCCAGTCTGGTCGTGGCCGCGCTGGCAGCCGAGGGCGAGACCCTTGTCGATCGGATTTACCATCTCGACCGCGGCTACGAAAAAATGGAAAGCAAACTCGTCACGCTGGGTGCCGATGTGACGCGAGTGAAGTCAAGCTGAGGGGGATGGGTGATCACGCTGGCGCTGTCAAAGGGCCGCATTTTTGACGAAGCGCAGCCGCTGCTGGCTGCGGCCGGGATTGCGCCGCTCGAAAATGCCGAAACCTCGCGCAAGCTGATCATCGGCACCACCGATCCGCACGTGCGCATTGTCGTCGTGCGGGCGTCGGACGTTCCAACCTACGTGCAGTACGGCGCGGCCGAACTCGGAGTCGCGGGCAAGGACATCCTGCTCGAACACGGTGCGCATTGGGGTGATCGAGGTCTGTATCAACCCGTTGACCTTGGAATTGCGCGCTGCCGTCTGTGTGTTGCGGTACCCGTCGGCTTCGACTACGCAAACGCGGTGCGCCGTGGTGCCCGTCTGCGCGTGGCTACCAAATATGTGCAGACCGCACGCGAACATTTTGCGGCCAAGGGTGTGCACGTCGATCTGATCAAGTTGTACGGCTCGATGGAGCTTGCTCCGCTGGCGGGATTGGCCGATGCCATCGTCGACCTGGTGTCTTCGGGCGGCACGCTAAGGGCCAACAACCTGGTCGAGGTCGAAGAGGTCGCCAAGATTTCAGCGCGGCTGATCGTCAACCAATCGGCGCTGAAAGTGCAGCGCGAGCAGCTGATGCCGGTCATTGCGCGAATCGAAGAGGCCTGCGCGGCCTTCGTGGATGTCGAATCCGAATGAAAATGCGGCGACTCGATACGCGCGATGCGACCTTCGATGAGCAGTTTGCGGCGTTGGTCGCAACCGATACGGCGGTCGATAGGGAAGTCGAACGCGTCGCGGGTGCGATCGTGGATGATGTCAGGCGGCGCGGTGACGCGGCCCTGATCGAATATACGAATCGGTTTGACCGCATGAAGGTCGTTGCCGCAGCCGAGCTCGAGATCGATCCCGCTGAAATGCGTGCTGCGCTCGATCGACTGCCGGACGGCGAGCGTGCTGCGCTTGAAACGGCTGCACGCCGCATTCGATCATTTCACCAGCGCCAGCTGGCGACCAGCTGGAGCTACACCGAGGACGATGGGACCGAGCTCGGACAGCGCGTTGGGCCGCTCGAGAGTGTGGGGCTGTACGTGCCGGGCGGGCTCGCTGCGTATCCGTCGTCGGTGCTGATGAACGCGCTGCCGGCGCAAGTGGCCGGCGTCGGCACGATCGTGATGGTGGTGCCTACGCCGGGTGGCGTGCGCAACGCGTTGTTGCTGGCCGCCGCATCGTTGGCCGGAGTCACGCGCGCCTTCGCGATCGGCGGCGCACAGGCGGTCGCCGCGCTCGCGTACGGCACGCGGACGATTCCGGCCGTCGACAAGATCGTCGGTCCGGGCAATGCCTACGTCGCAGCCGCCAAGCGACGCGTGTACGGCGCCGTCGGCATCGACATGATCGCCGGCCCGAGCGAGATTCTGGTGATCTGCGATGGCAAGACCGAGCCCGACTGGATTGCGCTCGACCTTTTTTCGCAGGCGGAACACGATGAGTCGGCGCGGGCGATATTGTTGACCGCCGATGCGCAATTTATCGATCGCGTGCAAGCATCGATCGAGCGGTTGCTGCCCGGGATGTCGCGCCGTGAAATCATCGAAACGTCATTGCGCAATCGTGGAGCTTTGATTCTGACGCGCGATCTGGAGCAGGCGTGCGAGCTCGCCAACCGCATCGCGCCCGAGCATCTGGAGATCTCGACCGACGATCCACGACGCTGGGCTGAAAAAATCAGGCATGCCGGCGCAATCTTTCTCGGTCGCCACACCAGCGAAGCAATTGGCGATTACTGCGCGGGGCCCAATCATGTGCTGCCGACTGCTCGCTCGGCACGTTTTTCGTCGGCGCTCGGGGTGTATGACTTTCAGAAACGCACCAGCATCGTTCGCGTTTCCGCAGCGGGCGCGCAGACGTTGGGCAAGGTTGCGGCCATTCTGGCCCGAGGCGAGCATCTGCCTGCTCATGCAGCGAGTGCCGAATCGCGGATCACCGGCGAGCCGGAAGCCACAGCACGGGTGTGATCGTTCGGGCATGATGGAACTGGCATGAACGACGAGTGCAGATGATCGACCGCCTCGGTCCGCGCCCGAACCTTTCGGTGATTCGCGACGATGTCCGCGCGATCGAGGCCTATGCGGTGCCGAGCGCGGTGGGTTTCGTCAAACTTGACGCGATGGAGAATCCGTTTTCGCTGCCCGAAGGTCTGCAGCAGCAACTCGGCGAGCGCCTCGGGCGCCAGGCGCTGAACCGATATCCATTGTCGGATCCCCTCGGCTTCAAGGAGCGGCTAGGGAAGGTCGTCGGCCTGCCGACAGGAATGCAGCTGATGCTGGGCAACGGCTCCGATGAGCTGATTCACCTGATCATTCTGGCGTGCGCCAAACCGAACGCCACCATACTGGCGCCGGCTCCGAGCTTCGTGATGTACGAAATGTCGGCGCGGCTGGATCATTGTAGCTACGTCGGCGTGCCGTTGAAGGAAAACTTCGCGCTCGACATTTCAGCGATGCTGCAGTCGATCGAGAAGCACCGACCGCCGGTTGTGTTCATCGCGTATCCGAATAACCCGACCGGCAACCTGTTCGATCGCGGCAGCATCGAAGCAATCTTGCGCGCAGCACCGGGCATTGTCGTGCTCGACGAAGCCTATTTGCCCTTCGCGCAGGACACTTGGATGCCGTGGCTCAAGCGTGCGCCGAACCTACTGGTGTTACGCACATTGTCGAAGCTTGGGCTCGCTGGGATTCGACTGGGGTATCTGGCGGGAGACGCCGACTGGATCGAGCAGTTCGAGAAACTGCGACCGCCGTATAACGTCAATGTGTTGACGCTCGCTGCTGCCGATCTGATGCTCGAAAACATGTCGATCCTCGACGCGCAAGCCGCCTCGCTACGGAGCGAGCGGGCGAAGCTGCTCAGCCAGCTGCAGGCGACGCCCGGTGTGCGCGCGTTCGAGTCATCCGCAAACTTCATCCTGTTCCGTGTGAAGCAGGCCGATGCCGTATTTGCCGCGTTGAAGCAGCGTGGAGTGTTGATCAAGAGCGTCGCTGTCTCGCACGCACTGCTCGAGGGATGCCTGCGCGTTACAGTTGGGACCGCCGCGGAAAATGAAACGTTCATGAAGGCGCTGCGCGCATCGCTCAGCGCCGGACAATGAGCCCGCTCAAACACAGCTCAGCAGATTGAAGATCATGGATTCGAACCATCGTCGCGCCAAAGTTGAGCGCAACACGAAGGAGACGCAGATCCGCGTCGCCGTCGATCTCGACGGCAGTGGCGTCAGTCAGCTTTCAACCGGCATCGGCTTTTTCGACCACATGCTGGAGCAAATCGCTCGCCATGGCGCCATTGACCTGACGATCGAAGCGCGCGGTGACCTCCATATCGACGGCCATCATACGGTCGAGGACGTCGGCATCGCTTTCGGTCAGTCGCTCGTCAAAGCGCTGGGTGATAAGGCCGGCATCCGGCGTTACGGTCACGCGTATGTGCCGCTGGATGAAGCGCTGTCACGCGTCGTCGTCGATCTCTCGGGGCGCCCCGGTCTCGAGTGGCATGTTCCATTCACGCGCGCAATGATTGGCGGGTTCGACGTCGATCTGGCGCACGAGTTTTTTCAGGGCTTCAGCAATCACGCGCTGGCGACCGTGCACGTTGATAATCTGCGCGGCGACAACTCGCACCACCAATGCGAAACGGTGTTCAAAGCGTTTGCCAGAGCGCTGCGCATGGCGGTCGAGCGTGACCCGCGTGTGGCGGGAGTGGTGCCTTCGACGAAAGGCGCCCTTTAGAGCGCAGCCGACATGATTGCGGTAGTCGACTACGGCATGGGCAACCTGCGGTCCGTTGCGAAGGCGATCGAGCACGTTGCGCCGACCGAAAGCGTCAGCGTGACCTCCGATCCGGCGACCGTGCGTCGCGCCGCGCGGGTGGTATTTCCTGGCCAGGGCGCGATGCCCGATTGCATGCGAAATCTGCGCGACTCCGGGCTCGAAGACGCGGTCAGAGAGGCTGCTGCGACCAAGCCATTGCTTGCCATATGCGTGGGAGAGCAGATGCTGTTCGAGCGCAGTGAGGAAGGCGATACGCCGGGCCTAGGGTTATTCAAGGGCGATGTCGTACGCTTTGGACGTGGCATGCAAGGCACCGATGGTCTTCGGCTCAAGGTGCCTCATATGGGATGGAATCGCGTGCGGCAGAGCAAGTCGCATGCGCTGTGGCACGGAATTGACGATCAAAGCTGGTTTTATTTTGTGCATAGTTACTACGTCGCACCGCTGGTCAAACAGCTGGTAGCGGGGGAAACTACATACGGCGACGTCTTTACCTGCGCCGTTGCGAGAGATAATATTTTTGCCACCCAGTTTCATCCGGAAAAAAGCGCCGCGGCCGGCCTACGCATCTACGAAAACTTCACGCGCTGGAACCCTTGAGTTGTTAATCAAGGCAGCTTCCGCGCATTCCCCATGCTGCTGATCCCGGCCATTGATCTGAAAGACGGACACTGCGTGCGCCTGCGCCAAGGCAACATGGACGCCGACGTCACCGTTTTTTCCGAGGACCCGGTGGCGATGGCCAAGTATTGGCGCGACCAGGGCGCGCGCCGTTTGCACATCGTCGACCTAAACGGTGCTCGATCGGGACGACCGGTCAACGAAACCGTTATAAGGAAGATCGTCAAGGCGGTCGGCGAGCAGCTGCCGGTGCAGCTGGGTGGTGGCTTGCGCGATCTCGATGTCGTCGAGCGCTACATTGATGATGGCGTCAGCTTTGTTGTGATCGGGACCGCGGCGGTCAAGAATCCCGGCTTTCTGCACGACGCGTGCAGTGCTTTTGGCGGTCACGTGATCGTCGCGCTCGACGGAAAAGGGGGCAAGGTCGCCACCGATGGTTGGAGCAAGATGACCGGGCACGATGTTACCGATCTCGCGTTGAAGTTCGAGGACTACGGGCTTGAAGCGATCATTTATACCGACATCGGGCGCGACGGGATGATGACGGGAGTCGACATCGAGGCGACGGCAGCGCTGGCCCGGCAGGTCAAGATTCCGATCATTGCGAGCGGCGGTGTTGCGAGCCTTGCGGACATCGAGCAACTGTGTGCGATGGAAGAAGACGGTGTTGCAGGTGTCGTGCTTGGACGTTCGCTGTACGAAGGTGCGATCGACTTCAAGGCTGCGCAGGAACGCGCGGACGCCTTGACCGCCTAGCCGCTGCGCTGACCCGCCGAGCCGCCGATGCCATGTTTGCAAAACGCGTCATCCCCTGCTTGGACGTCAACGCTGGGCGCGTGGTCAAAGGCGTCAACTTCGTTAGCCTGCGGGACGCTGGAGATCCGGTAGAAATTGCGCGCCGTTATGACATCGCGGGCGCCGATGAATTGACCTTTCTTGACATCACGGCGAGCTCCGACGAGCGCGACATCATCGTCGACGTGATCGCTGCGGTCGCCAATCAGGTCTTCATTCCACTGACCGTCGGCGGAGGTGTGCGCAAGATTGACGATGTGCGACGGCTGCTCAACGCCGGCGCCGACAAGGTCTCGATCAACACCGCCGCGGTGCACGCTCCACAACTGGTGGCCGACGCGAGCCACCGCTTTGGTTCGCAATGCATTGTGGTCGCCATCGATGCGAGAAGAAGGGCGGATGGGCCGGGTTGGGAGGTTTATACGCACGGCGGTCGGCGAGCGACCGGCCTCGATGCTGTCGCATGGGCATTGCGCGTGGTTGAGCTCGGGGCCGGCGAAATCCTGTTGACCAGCATGGATCGCGACGGCACCAAGCGTGGATTTGATCTGGCGCTGACGCGCGCCGTATCTGACGCGGTGCCGGTACCCGTGATCGCATCGGGCGGAGTCGGTACTCTGCAGCATCTGGCCGATGGCATCCTGGAAGGCCATGCCGATGCCGTGCTCGCTGCATCGATCTTCCACTACGGCGAGTTCACGATCGGCCAGGCCAAGGATCACATGGTGGCGCGCGGAATTTCGATGAGGCTTGCATGAACTGGCTGGACGACGTCGAGTTTGATGCGGACGGCCTGGTGACCGTCATTGCGCAGGATGCCGCCAGTGCCCGTCTACTAATGGTTGCCTGGGCCAACCGGGAAACACTGGCCGAAACGGCTTCGACGGGCCACGCGGTCTACTGGTCGCGCTCGCGTCAGCGCATCTGGCGCAAGGGTGAAGAATCGGGCCATCGCCAGAAAGTGGTCGATATCCGGCTCGATTGCGACGGCGACGTGGTCCTGTACGCTGTCGAGCAAGTCGGCGGCATTGCATGTCACACCGGCCGCGAGAGTTGTTTTTTCCGGCGGCTCGAAGGCGAGCAATGGCATGCGGTTGATCCGGTGTTAAAGGATCCGGAGCTGATCTATGGCAAGTGACAATCAATGAACGACGCGGTGTTGAAGCAGCTGGCCGACGTCGTTGATTCGCGCAAGGGCGGCGATGCCGCGGCTTCGTATATCGCGCGGCTCTTCTCTCTCGGCGACGATGAAATTCTGAAAAAAATCGGGGAAGAAGCCACCGAAGTCGTGCTGGCGGCCAAAGGCGGCGTGCGCGAGCGCATCGTCGCCGAGACGGCCGACCTGTGGTTCCACTGCATGGTCATGCTTTCGTATTACGGTCTGCGCCCCGAGCAGGTGCTCGAAGAGCTGGCCGGACGTGCAGGCCGGTCCGGCCTCGAGGAACAGGCACTTCGGAGGGCGCTCGCCCGAGGCCTATGAACGGGGTCGCCGATTGCCTTTTCTGCCGCATTGCGGGCGGCAAAATTCCCAGCAAAAAGGTGTTTGAAGACGGTGATGTCCTGGCGTTCCATGACATCAACCCGGCTGCACCGGTGCACTTTTTGATAATTCCAAAGTCTCACGTGGATTCACTGCTTACCTCCGGATCCGAACACGACGCGGTGTTGAGTAAAATGGTGTCCCTTGCGGCGCGCCTCGCGACGGAACAGGGCTGCGACAACGGCTTTCGGCTCGTGATTAACAACGGTCCGGACGGCGGGCAAGAGGTTAATCACTTGCACATCCACATCCTGGGCGGACCGCGCCCGTGGAAACGTCTGTAGGAGTACGAAATGGGCTCATTCTCGATCTGGCACTGGCTGATCGTCTTAATGGTGATCATTCTGATCTTCGGCACCGCGAAGCTGAAGAACATCGGTAAGGACATGGGCGGTGCGATCAAGGGCTTCAAAGAAGGGATGAAAGAAGGCACCGACGACGTCGCCAATAAGGTCGACGATCGGCGTCAAGTACCGAGCCAGACGATCGACGTCCAAGCCAAGGAAAAAGGGCCGGCGAATCTGTAGCCTCGGCTCCGGTCGGCTTTGGCCGATCGTCATGCAGCGCCCGACACTCGAACGTTCCGATGTTTGACTTCAGTTTCGGTGAGCTCGCCGTGATCGGCACCGTGGCTCTCGTCGTGCTCGGCCCCGAGCGTCTGCCACGCGTTGCGCGTACCGTCGGCGAGTGGGCGGGCAAGGCGCAGCGCTATGTCGCGCAAGTCAAGGCCGACATCAATCGCGAAGTCGAGCTTGCCGACTTGAAGAAACTGCAGGACGAAGCCCGCGATGTTGCGCGCTCAATTGAGTCGAGCGTTCAGGGAAACATCTCGAGCCTGCAGGCAGGAATCGATTCCACGGTGAAGGCCTTGAACACCGGTTTCGACGACCCTGCCGCCGCGGGCGCTTCTTCGACTCCGACCGATTATTCGTGGGAAGGTGCGGGCCAGATGTGGACTGATCGCGTTTTCCCGCGCCGTTTCAAACCGGGCCCCACCATCTATGAGCTCAGCGAAGAGATTGCGAAGCTCAAACGCCAGCTGTCGATGCCCGATGCGTCGAGCGCGCCGCGGCATAAGCGGGCTCCCCGCGCGCGCGTCAACAAGACGCGGATCCGGCGCTAGCGCTTGCTGCGTCTCGGCCAAAAATCTTTCGTGACCCGCGCTAGCCAGCGTTCGAAACCGTCAGCGGTCGACATTGCGTCGTGGGTGCTGATCGGGCTCGCATTGCTGCTCGTCTTGCACCTTCACCTGCTGACCGCCTTGCTCGCGGGCTTGCTGGTCTTCGAGCTGGTGCACATGATCGTACCGATGCTGAAGCGCCGATTCTTCGGCCGCCGGCCGCAAATCGTGGCTGTCGCTTTGCTTGCCACCCTGATCGTCGGACTGATCACAGCGGCTGTCGTCGCCGTCATTGCCTTGATGCGCAGCGACGCGGGCAGTGTGCCGACGCTGCTTCCCAAGATCGCCGACATCCTCGCGCGTGCCAAGACGGCATTGCCGCCATGGATCGTCAACTACATGCCCGACAGCGTTGATCAGTTGCGTGAAGACTTCATTGAATGGCTGAACGCCCACGCCAGCGAACTGCGCCTCGCCGGTACCGAAACACTGCACACGCTTGCCAATCTACTGATCGGCTTCATTGTCGGCGCGATGCTCGCGTTGCACGAAGCAGTGGACACCGAGGAAAGCGGGCCGCTGGCTGCGGCTCTGGCGGCGCGTGCGACCCGACTTGGCGATGCGTTCCGGCGCGTGGTCTTTGCGCAGGTGCGTATTTCATTGATCAACACGTCGTTGACTGCGATCTACCTGATGGTTGTGCTGCCACTAATGGGCGTGCACCTGCCATTGGCCAAGACGATGGTCGCGGTCACGTTTATTGTCGGGTTGCTGCCGGTCGTGGGCAATCTTGTATCGAACACGGCGATCGTCATCGTGAGCCTCGCTTCCTCCGTGCAGGTGGCGATCGCCTCGCTGCTCTTCCTGATCGTGATTCACAAGACGGAGTATTTCCTCAATGCCAAGATCATCGGCACCCGAATTCAGGCGCGCGCCTGGGAGCTTCTGGTCGCGATGCTTGCCATGGAGGCCGCTTTTGGTCTCGCAGGGGTGGTCGCCGCGCCGATCTACTACGCCTATGTCAAAGCGGAACTCGCCGAGCGGGGGCTGATTTAGCGTGGCACGGTTGGAACGGGCTCGCGCGAGCCTGAAATAGCCGCGATAGGCGGGCGATTCGGCGCAAATCTGCGTGTGCGCGCTGGCTATACTGGTCGAAGTGAGAGCAACGATGTCCAAAGTCTTCATTCCGACGCGTGCGAAAAGCGCACCGACGTGACGCTGATGTCTGCTGACAGCGAGGGGCCGAGCGCCGAACAGAGTTTTCTGTCTCACCTTGTCGAGTTACGGCAGCGCATCGTCCGAGCGTCGATCGCGATCATCGTCATCTTCATTCCGATGACGTTTTTCATGCAGCAGATTTTCGATTTTCTGTCGCGCCCGATGATGGCGGCGCTGCCCGCAGGCGCGAAGTTGCTGGCGACCGGCGTGATCACCCCCTTTATGGTGCCACTGAAGGTCACGCTCTTCGGCGCATTCCTGATCGCGCTGCCGTATGTGCTGTGGCAGATATGGGCGTTCGTCGCGCCGGGCCTTTACCGTCACGAGAAGAAGTTGGCAGGGCCGCTGATCGCATCAAGCGTGGTGATGTTCTTTGCGGGCATGGCTTACTGTTACTTCGTCGTGTTCGGCTTCATCTTCAAGTTTATTGCCGGTTTTGCGCCGGCTTCAGTGACTGTGTCGCCCGACATTGAGGCTTACTTCAGCTTTGTGATGAGCCTGTTTATTGCGTTCGGTCTGGCGTTCGAAATGCCGATTGTCGTGGTGCTGCTGGTGCGCCTCGGCATTGCGAGCATCGAAAAGCTGAAAAAGGCGCGGCCGTACGTGATCGTCGGCGCGTTTATTGTCGCTGCCATTTTCACTCCACCCGACGTGCTGTCGCAGCTGCTGCTCGCGATTCCGTTATGCGTTCTGTACGAACTGGGCATCCTGATCGCTCGATTCGTCGGCGGCCCCAAGGTCGACGAGGAAGCAGCGCCGCGCGAGGCTTCGCCAACGTGATGCGACCCGCATTGCTGCTGCTCGCTCTGCTTTTCGCCGCCGGCACCGCGGTCGCGGATCGGCTGCAGGGGGCGCCGGACGACGATGTCGACGTAGCCGCGGGCTGGAGCGCTTATCGCGCCAACGATCCCGCGCGCGCCCTCAGTCACTATCGAAAAGCGGCCGAGCGTAACAATCGCGTCGCGCAATTCAATCTGGCAGTGATGCTGCTCGGCGGAGAAGGCGCTGCAGCCGATCCCGACGCAGGCGTCGGCTGGCTGCGCAAGTCGGCCGAGCGCGGATTTTCGCGCGCGCAGTTTGCCCTGGCGCTACTGTACGAGAAGGGTGAGTACGTGGCTCGTTCGCAGGACGAAGCGACCGCGTGGTTTCGTAAAGCGGCCGAGCAGAATCATCCTGAGGCCCAAATCGCTCTCGCTACACAGTACTTTCTGGGTCGCGGCGCGCCGCGCGATTTTAAGGAGGCGGCGCTGTGGTACGAGCGTGCGGCGGAGCAGGGCGATGAAGCGGCCGCGTACATCGTTGCGAGCCTCTATGAGAAAGGCGAAGGCGTCGAACGCGACTATCCGCGCGCTTTGTACTGGTACAGCCGTGCTGCGTCAGGCGGTGAGCCCGCGGCGATCATCAAGGCGCGCGAGATGCGCGACAAGCTGCCGCGTTAGCGGGTTAGTTGGGCACGCTCGGCGTCGGCCTTTCACCGACAGGAACGTGCACGTCGAGCTCTTTGCCGGCGCGCACCACTTTGACGCGGGCGTCGGAGCCAGGCGGCAACTGTGAGATCAGATTCAGCATTGCACGGCTGTTGACAACCGGTCGATCGTTGATGCTGATCAGTACGTCGCCGGGCTCAAGTCCCGCCTTGCCCGCCGGACTGGCTCGCTGCACGCCCTTCAGGACCACTCCCTCGTTACGCGGCAGACGCAGCAGCTCCGCCATTTCCGTGCTGATGTCTTCGGGCTCAACCCCGAAATAACCGCGCTGGACTTTTCCGCTTTTGATCAGCTGATCCATCACCTGCGTGACGATTGCAGAGGGAATCGCGAAGCCGATTCCGACCGACCCGCCGGTGCGCGAGAAAATTGCGGTGTTGATGCCGACCAGATTGCCGTTCGAATCGACCAGCGCGCCCCCGGAATTGCCCTGGTTGATTGCGGCGTCGGTCTGGATGAAGTTTTCGAACGTGTTAATGCCAAGGTTGGTGCGACCGAGCGCCGATACGATGCCCATGGTCACCGTCTGCCCCACGTCAAATGGATTGCCGATGGCAAGCACCACGTCGCCGACCTGCAGCCCATCCGAGCGACCGAAAGTGATTGCCGGCAGATCGCGCGCGTTGATCTTGAGCACCGCGAGATCACTTTCGGGATCGGCGCCGACCAGCTTGGCTTCGAACTGGCGGCCGTCGGACAGCGCAACCGCGATTTCATCGGCAGCCTGCACAACGTGGTTGTTGGTCAGCACAAAGCCGTCTGCGGTCGCGACGACGCCGGAGCCCAGGCTCGCAATGCGATCACCGCCGCGCGCGTCGCCGAAGAAGTAGCGATACAGCGGATCATTGACCGCACCGCGGCGCTGCACTGCTTTGGTTGTGTACACGTTTACAACGGCAGGCGCCGCGAGCTTGACGGCTCCACTGTACGAGCTCAGCGGGTTCGACCGGCCCTCTGGAGCGACGGCCTGTTTGATGCCGAGGGCTTCGGCGGCCGGCAGCGATGGGCTCGGCGCCATCGTGCGCGAGAGCCACTCCGGCCGGAGTGTCGAGACGATAAACAGCAGCGCTAGGCCAATCGTGGTGGCTTGCGCAAAAACGAGCCACAGGCGGCGGAGCATCGCAAAAGTGTCCTGGACGGGTCGGTAGATCAATCAATTCAGGGCAAGCATTATTCCCCAAGGCGTGGCCAGCATGCCGCCGCCGGTCCCCGCCGCTGGACCGTACCTCCGGCGAACGTATTTAGCGCCGCTTCAATTCGTCCCTGATTTCCCGCAGCAGCACGACATCTTCCGGAGCGGGCGGCGCTGTGGCATCGAGACGCGCCCTGACGCGATTCACCGCCTTGATCATCCAGAAGATGACAAACGCAAGGAGGACGAAATTCAGCAAGATCGTGACAAAGTTGCCCCACGCCATCACGACCGCGGACGCGCGCGCCGCTGCGAGCGGAGTGCCCGGCGCAACGGTGCCCGACAGCACCACGTACTGGTTGGTGAAGTCGACGGCGCCGCCGAATATCGCATTGATCACCGGCATCACGACGTCGTTGACCAACGAATCGACGATTTTGCCGAATGCGGCACCAATGATGATGCCCACCGCGAGGTCGACGACGTTGCCCTTGACCGCGAAATCGCGAAACTCCTTCAGCATGCTCATGCTTCCCCCATTTGGACCGGTGCGGCCATTTCGACTGACGTGATCGCAAGCTAGTTTAGCGAGTGGAAATCGCCAAGGTGGATCAAGTAGAATGCCGCGCTGCTGTGAAGGCGTGCGATCCCCCGTTTGGTTTGGCAAGTTTGATTCAACAGAATCGCAATCGCAACGCACCTCCAACCCACGTGCCACAAACGTACACAACGTTTTTTCCCATCCTTTGATCTGGGACCTCCATGTCGACGACTACCGTCACCGAGAGTGACGAGCCTTTAGATAAATCAATCGATAAAGAGCGTCGCGCCACGGTTGCAGTCGCGGCTGTTGTAGGGGGCGCCGGGCTGATCGCAGCTGCGGTCCCGTTCGTGCGTTCATTTTCGCCATCGGAACGCGCGCGCGCGGCAGGAGCCCCAGTCGAGTTTGATATTGCCGGCATGGGTCCGGGCGAGATGCGCTCGGTCGAGTGGCAAGGCCGCCCTGTGTGGGTTCTGAATAGAACGCCGCAAATGCTGCAATCGATTCGTAAGGTGGACAGCGAAGTCGCTGATCCGAAATCGCTGCGCACGACGTATCCGACGCCGCCGTATGCTCGCAATGAATATCGATCGATCAAGCCCGAGTACTTCGTTGCTGTGGGCATTTGCACGCACCTTGGCTGCAATCCGATCGGGCCGTTCGCGCCCGGTGCCAATCCACAACTGGGCGCCGACGCGGGCTTCGTCTGTCCCTGCCACGGCTCGACGTTCGATCTGGCGGGGCGTGTCTTCAAGAACAAGCCTGCGCCCGACAACCTGCAGGTGCCGCCGCACAAGTATTTGTCCGACACCGTCGTGTTGATCGGCAACGATTCGAAAGCCTGATCACATGGCGGAGCAGAAAAACCAGTACACAGGCTTTTTAGGGTGGGTCGACGCCCGCATGCCGACCCTGATGTCGGAGTTCAAGAAGCACGCGTCCGAGTATTACGCACCGAAGAACTTCAACTTCTGGTACATCTTCGGCGGCATCGCAGTCGTCGTTCTCGTGCTTCAGATTCTGACCGGTATTTTTTTGACGATGCACTACAAGCCCGATGCGGGTTTGGCATTCGCGTCGGTCGAATACATCATGCGCGACGTTCCCGGTGGATGGTTTATCCGGTACATGCACTCGACGGGCGCGTCGTTCTTTTTCATCGTCGTCTACTTGCACATGTTCCGCGCGCTGCTTTACGGCAGCTACCGTCGCCCGCGCGAGCTGATCTGGATCTTTGGCTGTCTGATCTTCTTGATGCTGATGGCCGAAGCATTCTTCGGGTATCTGCTGCCGTGGGGACAGATGAGTTATTGGGGCGCACAGGTCATCGTCAATCTGTTCGGCGCAATTCCGCTGATCGGCCCGGAGCTCGCGATTTTTATCCGCGGCGATTATGTCGTCGGCGACGCGACGCTGAACCGGTTCTTCGCATTCCATGTAATTGCGATCCCCTTGCTGCTGCTGGCTCTGGTCGTCACTCACATCATCGCGCTGCACGATGTGGGTTCGAACAACCCCGACGGAATCGAGATCAAGGCGCACAAGGACGCGCAAGGGAGGCCGCTGGACGGCGTTCCGTTTCACCCGTACTACACGGTGCACGATCTTTACTGGCTGTCGCTCTTCCTGATTCCGTTCTTCGCTGTCCTGTTTTTCTGGCCCGAGTTCGGTGGCTATTTTCTTGAATGGAATAACTTCATCCCGGCCGACCCACTGCAGGGGCCGACCCATATTGCGCCGTTGTGGTACTTCACTCCCTATTACTCGATCCTGCGCGCGACCACCGAGCAGTTCATGGTCGTGCTCGCAATCGGGACGATCGGTCTGTCGGCGCTGCTGTTGTTGACGATCGCCAATTCGATCGCACGCGGCGCGATCGCTGTCGGAACGATCGTTCTGTTGCTCGGGTACTTCACGCTCGATCCAAAATTCTGGGGTGTTGTGCTGATGGGCCTATCGGTTGTGATTTTCTTTGCGATGCCGTGGCTTGATCGTTCACCCGCGCGCTCGATGCGTTACCGCCCGACGTGGCACTTCGCGCTACTGATCGTATGGGTCATTGCTTTCCTGATACTGGGCTATCTCGGCACGCAGCCCCCGACGCCTGCCGCAACAGTGCTGGCGCAGGTGCTGACGCTGGTGTACTTCGCGTTCTTTGCGTTGATGCCTTGGTGGAGCCGGATGGGGACGTTCAAGCCCGTGCCTGATCGAATCACGTTTGCGCCGCATTAAAGGATCCGGACGCAGATGGATCCAATGAAAATTCGGTCAATGCAGGCACTGATCACACGCGTCGTTGGGGCGCTTTGTCTGGCCGTTGCTGCGTTGTCCGGCTCAGCACCGGCGCTGGCGGCCGAAGGCGAAGTACCGGTGGACACCTGGCCGCCCGCGCTCTCGCAAAACCCTGCGTCGCTGCAAAACGGGGCGCGCTTGTTTGCCAACTACTGCATCGGTTGCCATAGTGCCGCGCTGATGCGGTGGAACCGCCTGAAAGAAATTGGCCTCACCGACGCGCAGATCCAGCAGTATTTGGTCCCCGGCAACCAGAAGATCGGTGACATCATTCGCACCGGTGCTTCGCCGGCAGACCAGAAACGGTGGTTCGGCAAGGCGCCGCCGGACTTGTCGGTTATCACGCGCGCGCGCACGTCGTCGGGCCATGCGGGCACCGATTACATCTACACGTTGCTGCGCGGTTATTACCGCGACGCGGCCTCGCCAACGGGTTGGAACAACGTCGCGTACCCCAATATCGCGATGCCGCATGTTTTCTGGTACGAACAGGGTCCACGTGAGGCGCGCATTGAGACGACCGAGACGCGCAAGGATCCGAAGACCGGTGCTGTGGAACACCTTCGCGTTGTGACGACTTACGAGCCAAGTGGCGTGTCGTCGAGCACTGAGACTCCAGCCGAATCGCACGGCGCTGCAAGTACCAGCTACACGTTCAAGCCGGTCAATATCTACCAGGCTCGGCGATTCGATTCGGACGCGGCAGACTTGGTGGCGTTTCTGGCCTTCATGACCGATCCGACGGCGGACACGCGCGTGCAGATTGGTGTGTGGGTGCTGTTTTTCCTCGGGTTGTTTACGGTGATTACTTGGCGGCTCAACGCCGTGTATTGGAAAAAAGTCCGGTGAGCGGGCGTTGCGCGGAGCGTCTAGCGTGCATTTACGGCTCGCACAATAAGTTGGACCCCGCAGGCGCGGGAGCGGCCGGGCGCCTGCAGGCCATATAAGACAAGGGAAAAATAATGATGGTGCTTTACTCCGGAACGACGTGTCCTTTTTCGCAGCGCTGCCGCTTCGTGCTGTTCGAAAAAGGTATGGACTTCGAGATTCGCGATGTCGATCTGTTCAACAAGCCCGAAGATATCAACACGATGAATCCGTACGGTCAGGTTCCGATCCTGGTCGAACGCGATCTTATTCTTTATGAATCCAACATCATCAACGAGTACATCGACGAGCGCTTCCCGCACCCGCAATTGATGCCAGCCGATCCGGTGATGCGCGCTCGCACGCGACTGTTCCTGTTCAACTTCGAGCGCGAGTTGTTCGTCCACGTGCAGATCCTAGAAAACAGCAATAATCAGAAGGCAATGGAAAAGGGTCGCGCGACGATCCGTGATCGGCTGACGCAGCTGGCACCGATCATGCTGAAGAACAAGTACATGCTCGGTGATGATTTCTCGATGCTTGATGTGGCGCTGGCGCCGTTGCTATGGCGCCTTGATCATTACGGCATCGATCTGCCAAAGACAGCGGCTCCGTTGATGAAATACGCTGAGCGCATGTTCTCGCGACCGGCGTACATTGAAGCCCTGACACCGTCCGAGAAAGTGATGCGCAGGTAGCCTGAAGTCGCAACATGGCCGACGTTTCCACCAAGCCGTATCTGATCCGCGCGATCCACGAGTGGTGTGCCGACTCGGGGCTGACGCCGTACATCGCTGTGCTGGCCGACGCAGGTGTCAACGTCCCGGCAGAGTTCGTCAAGAACGGCGAGATCGTGCTGAACATATCGCCGCTTGCGACCAATCGCCTGAAGCTCGGCAACGAGACGATCGAGTTTCAGGCGCGCTTCGGCGGCGTCGCGCGCGAGGTTTCCATCCCGATCGAAAAGGTGATCGCCGTTTATGCGCGCGAGAGCGGCCAAGGGATGGCATTCGAGGTTGCGCGGCCTGCACCGGCCGGCACCACGCCATTGGTGGCGAACACCGACAGTGCGAAGACGCTGCCCGGCCCCCCGCAGATGTCGCTGGTTCCCGTGCGCACACCGGCGGAAACTGCAGGCAACAACGAACCGAGTGAGCCGCCGCCCCCACCGCGAGCCGGTGATCGGCCCAAGCTGACGCGCATCAAGTAGAGTCCGCGGCTTACATCGACAGCCGGCATAG
Organism: Burkholderiaceae bacterium; assembly: GCA_040003315.1. Taxonomy (GTDB): domain Bacteria; phylum Pseudomonadota; class Gammaproteobacteria; order Burkholderiales; family Burkholderiaceae_F; genus JACCZX01. The sequence goes on from JBDUCU010000033.1 coordinate 25,807, forward strand.
CTCAGCTGGTAGAGCAACGGTTTTGTAAACCGAAGGTCGGGGGTTCGAGTCCCTCTGCCGG
>JBDUCU010000129.1:0-7760 GCA_040003315.1 Burkholderiaceae bacterium
CGCTGGCCCGCACGATCGTCATCGAACCGCAGGTGCTGCTGCTCGATGAGCCGCTATCGAACCTCGACAAGAAGTTGCGCGAGCAAATGCGACTCGAGTTGAAGCGGCTGCAACGCACGCTCGGCATCACGACAATTTTCGTCACGCACGATCAGGAGGAAGCGATGACCACCGCCGATCGTATGGCGGTGCTCGATGCGGGCGTTCTTCAGCAGGTAGGTCGCCCGCGAGAGTTGTTTGACACGCCTTCGAATCGCTTCGTCGCGCAGTTCGTCGGCAGTACCAACCTGATCGCAGGTCACTACGACGCGACTCGTAGGGTCTTCGTCACGGCAAGTCTGGGGGACATTCCATTGACGGCAGGCGTCGAAGGCAGCGCGTTGTCGATCAGGCCCCACGCCCTGACGATCGCGACGCAGCGTGGGGCCCGAGGCATCTGGTTTGAGGGCGAAGTGCAGGAAAGCGAATTCCTCGGCGAGTTCACGCGATATCAGTTGCGGGTCGGTCAAGCGCTGCTGACCGTAGACGCCCCGCACCTCTCGGCCACGCCGATTCACGAACGCGGTGCTCGCGTGCAGGTTGCGATCGATTCCGACGAAGTGCGGGTTGTTCGGTAGTCCATCGACGGACGACGGACCGATTACGAATGCGCGGCTGCGTTTCCTTTGGTTGGCTATTTGCGGTCGGCGACTAAGCACCTTGGAGGCCACGACGAGGGCGTTAACGTGAGAGTGCAGCTCAATCGCACTATAGTTTGGTGTCGTGACAAAGAAGTCAGCGACTTTTCTGACGGAGCTGTTTGGCTTGCCAGGCGCCAAACCGTTCGGGCCAATGCTCGTCGTTGAACTCGACAACAATGGCTCGCTGGATTTCTGCGAAAACGGCGGCAAGATCTACGAAGGCCTTCAACCGGCGTGATCTTTTTCTTTCACTGACCCCCTCGATCCACGCCCGCTGCCTTGAGCATTAGAGAAGTATTCCTGAATCGCCATCGGGATCATCTTCACGATCCCTTCACGCAGGCTGCGTGATCCGCGCGGGTGTAGCGTATCGATCCGGCGACAGCTACGCTCCGCTAGCCCATATGCAGCCCGCCGTTGCACGAGAACTCGGCACCGGTGGTAAAGCCCGCGTCATCACCCGACAGCCACACGCAGACCGATCCGATCTCTTCGGCTCGCCCGAGACGCTTGACCGGAATCGTCTGGATGATCTTCTCGCGCACATCTTCACGCACGGCCATCACCATGTCGGTGGCAATGTAGCCCGGAGACACGGTGTTGACCGTCACGCCCTTGCTCGCGACTTCCTGTGCCAGCGCCATCGAGAAGCCGTGCATTCCGGCCTTTGCCGCCGAGTAGTTCGTTTGCCCAAACTGACCCTTCTCGCCGTTGACCGACGCGATATTGATCACGCGGCCCCACGACTTGTCGAGCATGCCGTCGATCACCTGCTTGGTCACGTTGAACAGGCTGTTCAAATTGGTGTCGATCACCGCGCGCCAGTCGTCCAGGGACATCTTGCGAAACACGCCGTCGCGCGTGATGCCGGCGTTGTTGATCAGGATGTCGACAGCGCCGTGCTCGGACTTGACTTTTTCGAACGCCTGTTTGGTGGACTCCCAATCGGCGACATTGCCAACTGACGCCGTGAACGCGTAGCCATCGGCCTTCTGTTCCGCCAGCCACTTAGCATGATCGCGAGTCGGGCCACAGCCGGCGATCACCTTGTAGCCGGCATCGTGAAATTTGCGGCATATCGCGGTGCCGATCCCACCCATGCCGCCGGTAACGTATGCCAGTTTTGCCATGCTTGTCTCCTTGTGTTTTTTGGTAATTAGACACCAATCGAGCCACACCCGACCACATCGGCACTCCGTGACGCTGCCAAGCTACGGTTCCAGCGATCCTGCTGCTGCATCGACCGATTGATGAAGCCGACCTTGTTGTCTTTCGTGGTTCCTGCGCACAACGAAGAGCAACTGCTGGGCGCGACATTGGAGTCGATCCATCGTGCCGCGCAGGATTGTGCAATCGGTTACGAAGTCATCGTGGTCAACGACGGATCGACCGATCGCACCGCGCTGATTGCGGAAAAATCGAACGCGCGCCTGATATCAGTGCATCACCGGCAAATCGCGGCGACCCGCAACTCCGGATCGCGCGTTGCAAAGGGTGATGTGCTGCTGTTCGTCGATGCCGACACGCAGATCAACAACGTCGTGTTGCGCAGCGCGATCGACGCCATTACCGGCGGGGCCATCGGTGGCGGCGCGGCGGTGCGCTTCGACGGCTGCGTTCCAAGGTACGCGCGGGTGCTGCTGCCGCTGATGATCGCCACCATGCGGGTTCTGCGCCTGGCCGCCGGCTGCTTCGTGTTCTGCACGCGGCCTGCGTTCGAGGCGGCCGGAGGCTTCGACGAGCGACTTTTCGGCGCTGAAGAAATTGCGCTCAGCGTGGCACTGAAACGGATCGGACGGTTCGTGATCCTGCGCGATTCGGTGTTGACGTCGGGCCGCAAGCTGCGGACCTATTCGGGCTTCGAAATACTCCGCATCATCGGGCGATTCGCGGTGCGCGGTCGCAAGATGATCGAACAGCGCGAACAAATGGGACAATGGTACGACCCCCGACGCACGGATCCGGCGCCCGCACCGAGCAAGCGCTCAAGCAACGCCACAGTCGGACGTTAACGCTCAACGGCGAGCGCAACCCCCATGCCACCACCGATGCACAGTGCGGCCAGTCCTTTCTTTGCATCGCGCCGCTTCATCTCGTGCAGCAGCGTGACCAGAATGCGTGCCCCCGAAGCGCCGATCGGGTGACCGAGCGCAATCGCTCCTCCGTTGACATTAATTTTTTCGGTGTTCCAGCCCATGTCCTTGTTGACAGCGCACGCCTGCGCCGCAAACGCCTCGTTGATTTCCATCAGATCGACTTGATCGGCGGTCCAGCCCGCCTTCTTCAGGGCTTTGCGCGACGCGGGGGCAGGTCCCATTCCCATCATCTTGGGGTCGACACCAGCCGACGCAAACGCCTTGATCTTTGCGAGCGGCTTTAGGCCCAGTTCCTTTGCCTTCGCCTCGGACATCACCAGCAGCGCGGCTGCGCCATCGTTGAGCCCGGACGCATTGCCGGCTGTCACACTGCCCTGCTTGTCGAATGCAGGTTTCAATCCTGACAACGCCTCGGCGTTAGTCTTGCGATTGACAAATTCGTCGGTGTCGAACGCCAGCGAATCGCCTTTTCTCTGCGGAATCTGCACCGCCACGATTTCTTCCTTGAAGCGCCCCGCATCTTGTGCGGCAGCCGCCTTTTGCTGCGATGCCAGTGCAAATCGATCCTGCGCCTCGCGGTCGATGCTGTACTCGCGGGCGACGTTTTCGGCAGTGATGCCCATGTGGTACTGGTTGTAAACATCCCACAGTCCATCGACGATCATGCTGTCGATCATCTTGGCGTCGCCCATGCGGTAGCCGTCGCGCGAACCCTGCATCACGTGCGGTGACGCGCTCATGTTTTCCTGACCGCCAGCCACGACGATATCGGCGTCGCCGTTCGCGATCGCCTGCGCCGCAAGCATCACGGCCTTGAGCCCGGAACCGCAGACCTTGTTGATAGTGGTCGCCGGAACTGTGACCGGCAATCCGGCCTTGATCGACGCCTGGCGGGCCGCGTTTTGACCCACCCCCGCTGTCAGCACATGACCCATGATGACTTCGTCGACCTGCTCTGGCTTCACACCCGCGCGCTTGAGGACCTCCTTGATCACCAGCGCGCCCAAATCGGCGGCGGGAATTTTTGCGAGACTGCCCCCGAACTTGCCGATCGGCGTGCGAGCTGCTGCGACGATAACTGCATTGGACATCTGTGAAGCTCCTAGGCTTTTTCTTGAACGTAGTGGCCCGGCGCGGGCTCAATCATTTTGTACTTCGCATTGCCGTAACCGGTCGGCGCTGGCCTTTGTGGCCCGCCAAACTTCGCCAGCCATTGGCTCCAATCGGTCCACCAGCTCCCGGGTCGTTCAACCGCGTCGGCGAGCCATGCGTCCGGCTCGGCCGGCAGTTTACTGTCGGCGCCAAGCCAATAACTGCGCTTGTTCTTCGACGGTGGATTGATGCTGCCCGCAATGTGGCCGCTCGCGCCGAGCACGAAACGCACGCCACCCGGCTTGCCTGAACCCGGCAGCAGGCGCGCCGAGGTATAGGCAGCTTTCCACGGAACGATGTGGTCTTCACGTGCCGCAAATGCGTACGTTGGAACCTTCATCGATCCCAGGTCGATGTGCTCGCCGCAACACACCAGCTTGCCCGGTATGCGCAGATTGTTCTCGAGATACATGTTGCGCAGATACCAGGCGTACATCGGTCCGGGCAGGTTGGTGCTGTCGCCGTTCCAGTAGAGCAGATCGAATGCGGGGGGCTGCTTGCCCTCCAGATAGTTGTTGACGACGTAGTTCCACACCAGATCGTTCGAGCGAAGATTGTTGAAAGTGATTGCGAGCTCGCGACCCGGCATCAGTCCGCCGGCACCGAGCGTCTGTTCACGCCGACGCACCTGCTGCTCGTCAATGAACATCCCGAGCATGCCCGGGTCTTCGAAGTCGAGCAGCGCCGTCATCATCGTCAGACTCGCCACCGGCGTTTCGCCGCGTGCGTACATCACCGCCAACGCGGTGGCCAGAATCGTGCCGCCGACACAAAATCCCAGTGCGTTGACCTGCTGCTGCCCGCTGATCTGCTGCGCGGCGTGGATTGCCCGGATCGCGCCCTGCTCCAGATAATCGTCCCAAGTCAGTTTTGATTCAGCTTGATGCGGGTTCTTCCAGGACACCACGAACACTGTGTGCCCGTTGCTGACCGCGTGTCGAATGTACGAATTCTCGGGCTGAAGATCGAGGATGTAGTACTTGTTGATGCACGGCGGCACGAGCACGAAAGGCCGCGAGTACACCTGAGCAGTCAGCGGCGCATATTGGATCAGCTGAAAGAGCGCGTTCTCGAACACCACGGCGCCCTCGCTGGTGGCGACGTTGCGCCCGACCTCGAAGGCAGTGTCATCGGTCTGCGAGATGCGTCCGAGCTGCATGTCCTTCATCAGGTTATCCAAGCCCGACTTCAGGCTCTCTCCGCGCGACTCGACCAGCATCTGCTGCGCTTTCGGATTCGTCGCCAGGAAATTCGAAGGCGCTGCGGCGTCGACCCATTGCGACACCGCAAACTTGATGCGCTGCTTCGTCTTGCGATCGGCAGTGACCGTGTCCGCCAGCCGGGTGATGAAGTCGGCGTTCAGCAGGTACGCGCGCGCGTAGAACGACGCCAGAGAATTGCTTTGCCACGCCGGGTCGGCAAACCGCGAATCCTTGATCGGCGCGGACGCCTTATCGGGATGTTGGAAAAAATCGGTCCAAAGCGATGCAAATCGCGTCAGGTAATCCTGTTGCAGCTGCATCAACTGTTCCGGCGACGGTGGCACGACATAGGATGCCGAAGTCGCTCCGTTGTTCGCAACTGCGACCGGCGGCGCAGCAGGAGTGCGCGCTGAACGACGGCCGCGCGGCGGCATCGAGGCCTTTCGCGCCCGCGTGCGCGAAGATGCTTTGAGCGTTGAACTGGGCATCGATGTCTCCTTGAGGCCGATTCTCCGCGGCGCTTCGCTGATGTCAAACGCGCCAGATCAGCGCCGCGTGTCGGCCCGTTGGCCGCTGCCGCCGGAAGCTGTAGAAGCGCGTCGCATCGCTGAATGTGCAGTCGTGTCCGCCATAGATGCGGTCGACTCCGACCTGGCGCAATGCCTGGCGTCCGAGCGCAAAGAGATCGGCTCGATATTTATCCGCGTCAGCGACGAACGCATTGCTCGCGTCAGGCAGCTGCACTTGCATCGCGTACAGCACTTCGGCGCCCACTTCAAAGTGGCGCGGCCCGATGGCCGGGCCGAGATAGGCCAGCAATTCTGCGTGGTCATCACCAAGGCGCTCGCGAATCGCACGAGCAGCGGCTTGAATGACCCCCGCCGCCAGCCCCCGCCACCCTGCGTGCGCGATGCCAACACAGCGTCCCGAGGAGTCCGCCAGCAGCACTGGCATGCAGTCGGCGATCGCCACTGCGCAAACGACACTGGGCGCGTCGGTAAAGGATGCGTCCGCGGCGCAGTCGGGTGATACTTCCGCGGCGTCGACCACTGCTGCGCCGTGCACCTGATTGAGCCAGCGGGGCTCGGCGGGCAAGAGTGCGCGCAACAGCGTGCGGTTGGCGACGACGTCAGCGAACGCGTCGCCGCACGACAGCCCGATATTCATGCCGCCGCCAAGGTTCGGCCGAGCACCGTATGGCCCGCGCGACACTCCGCCGGCGCGCGTCGTGATTAGCGAGCCGACGTTCGGCGGCGCGGGCCAGTCAGGCCTGATCCAGTGCTCATTCATCGAGGGCTCCGAACCCCAGCGCATTCATCAGTTGCGCGAGGTCGGGAGCGGGTCGGCGGAACCATGACATCTGCAGCTGCGTCGTTGGATGACGCAAGCCCAGCCGACACGCGTGCAGCGCCTGGCGATTGAATGCCTGCCAGCTTCCTGTTTGTTTACCGCGCGGCGGGAGCCGGCGTCGATACACCGGGTCTCCGATCAGCGGGTGGCCCAGGTGCTCGAGGTGCACGCGAATCTGATGCGTGCGGCCTGTTTCGAGCCGGCACTCGAGCCACGAAATCTCAGCGCCCTTGTCTCGACGAGTGTCGAGCCGCTTGTAGTGCGTGCGCGCTGGCTTCGCAGACTCGTTGCTGCGGACCATGAAACGCATTGGATGACGAGGATCTCGCGCAAGCGGCGCATCGATCACGCCGCTCTGTGGAGTCTCACCCAGCACCAAGGCCCAGTATTCGCGCGCGACCGTCCGGCTTTGCAGCTGACGCACCAGGTGCGTCTGAGCCGCGAGCGACTTTGCAACGACCATTAGCCCGGAAGTGTCGGCATCGAGCCGGTGAACGATGCCGGCGCGCGGAACGTCGACCAACGCCGGTTGATAGGCGAGCAGCCCATTTAACAACGTTCCTGACCAGTTGCCCGCCGCAGGATGAACGACCAGAGCAGGCGGTTTGTTCAGCACCAAGATCGCTTCGTCCTCGAACACGATGTCGAGCGGCATCGATTCGGGCCGATACGCCGCTGCATCCGGCGCAGGTTGCGGCTGCACCGCGATCACGTCGCCGTGCGCGAGTGCATGGCGTGGTCGGATCCGAGTGCCGTTGACGGTGACTGCACCCGCCTCGACCCATTGCTGCAGACGGCTGCGCGACACGTCCGGGATCAGTTGGGCCAGCGCCTTATCGAGCCGTTCGCCGGAGTAACGATCGTCGACTACGAGCGTCACGCTTTGAGGCGCGTCGGACGTTTCGTCGTCGCCGGCTGCGTCGATTGAAAGCGAAGTAGACATCGCGCGAACGATATACTGCCGAGCACATGAATCACATTTGAGATTTCGATGAGAACGCTTTGGCCGTACCGGATTGCGCACGTCGCCGCGACATTGACTATGGTTGCGTTTGCCGTCTCGCTCGGTGGCTGTGGCTGGTTCGGTACGAATTGGGGCGACCGCGACGAAACAGCGAAATGGGACCCGGACAAGCTGTACAGCGAAGCACGCAGCGAGCTGAACAACGGTGGCTGGAAACGATCACGCGAGCTCTACCAGAAGCTCGAGTCGCGCTACCCGTTCGGGCGTCATGCACAGCAGGCGCTGATGGAAATTGCGTACACCTATTACAAGGAGG
>JBDUCU010000130.1:0-7641 GCA_040003315.1 Burkholderiaceae bacterium
TGGACTGCAGCACACGCACGCCTTCAAGTTCTCCGACACGCACCAGTGCAAAGCCTTGCTCGATCGGTTGCGCGAACATCATCGAGTCACCCACCCAGGCGATTCCACCTGCAGCAGTCGCACGCAGTCCAGCGCGCTCGCGGTCACCCGAGGCTTCGAGCGTGTATCGCCCATAGGGCCCGGCGTAGGTGACGCCTCCGGACGCGACACGCTCCGTATTGGCTCGCAGGTAGTAACCATAACCCTCGCCGACCGGTAACGAGCGCTGGACATACGCTTCGCCGATAAGTGTGCCTTCACCGTCGTGGCGGTTTGACTGCGCAGAAACGCTGGCACTGGTGAGCGTATCCAACGGAATTGTCAGTAGCGCGAGCACCTGCGTTTGGTCGCGCCCACCGGTGAAGCGCGACGCCGTTAACGACAGAAAGGCTCGCGGACTCACGTTGACCGAATACGACGCCGTGTAAATCGACAAGGCGTTCGCGCGGTCGTACCGGACCGACGTGTAACCGGCCGCAACGGATCCATACCGGCCCATTGAACCCCGGGCGTACACGTTCCACGACCGCGAAAAGTGCGAACCGATATCTCCAATCTCCTGGTATTGCTCGCTTGCCCGGTACATGCGGGCGCCGACCGAAACAAACGGCGTTTGCCGGTCGAAACCGACTAGGTATTTAGTGCCATTGCCGCGGTCGCTTTGGCTTGCAGCCATTCCGGCGCTGAACACGCCGATATTGCCCACCAGCACGTCGGCACCGACTCCTCCAGCGGCGACATGCCCATCGGCCTCGCCTCGTAATTCGCCGGTGAGAACCTCGTTGATTCCATGGCGTGCCCAGCCACTTGCGTACGCGCCACCGTAGTCAAGGGTTTTGAGTCCATAGTTCAGGCGCTCTGCACCGCCGCCGATTGAAAACTCGGTGAGCCCGGATCGCAGAAGCTGCGGCGCGATATAAAAGGGCTGAGTTACCACGCGCTGTTGGCCGAACGCATCGCGCACAAGCAGATTGAGTTCGCCCGCTCCGGTCATCGTCGGCAGGTTGCTGATCGTAAACGGCCCGCTCGGCACGTTCTGCTCGGCCACCCGAACATTGTTGACGAGGATGTCAGCGGTACTGGGGACGGTCGCGAGTCCGGATACCGCGAGCAGCGGATACGTCACGAAGCCGGGCTGCAGTGCATAGTTGGTGCCGAATTGCACGCCGCCGAAGCGGAGCGCGCGGCCCCACCATCCCGGCGTAGAAACGGCGTCGCCGACCAGCAGCGTGGTCCTGCTCGGAATGTCGTCCCAGCGCCAATTCGCGTCGAGCAGTACAACCCTGTCGCCGTTGCTATCGGCGGACCGCGGGTTTGCGAGCAGCGCTGCCGACCCGATGCCATAAGGGCCGAAGACGCTTGCCGCCAGGCTTGCACCGATCGTGTCTCCGAATGCGGGGCGGTTGTCTCCGCTCAACGCCGAGGCGCCATAGACCCCGTAGTTAACAAAGCCTCCCCAGTGAGGCAATTGAGGCGGCGGCGTCGATGTCAACTGGTAGGTGATGTCGTTCATCGCCATCGCTCGCGGATCGAAAGTCAGCTCAAGGTGTTGCTGTTTCGGCTGCATCGCCCACGCCAGTCCATTGATCGCCGCTAGCGGGACCATCAGACGACCCTCACGCTCGCGCGCCGTCGATGACTCGTAGCGTACCGACAAGCGTCGCAGCGTTTCAGAATCAATCAGCAGGTTATCGCCATCGCGCAGGACATAAGCGAGCCCCTCCTTGCGAATGCCATTCACGCTAACCGTGACAACCGCGAGATCCTGTTCCGCAGCAGCGGTCAAAACTGCAACGTTTAACTCCGGCGGCGCCGCACCAGCGACCGTCGCTGCCGCGAGTCCAACGGCCAGCAGCGCCGCGTGGCTAGCGTGCGCTAGGTACGGCGGCGTCGACCGGCCCCGCATTGCTTTCGGCCTGGAGACGCAGCTCACTGCCCGCGTGGATACGCTCCTTCGGCACATCGAAGTGTCGCGCTCCGCCTGCCAGTACCGTGAATATGGGCAATTCCGCTACCTTTCGGCCCGCCTGCAGCACGACCGCATCGGTGTAACGGACATGGCGTGCACCGCTGTTGCGCACGATCAGCCGCGAGTTTTCAAAGTCGTAGAGATACGTCGCGTTGGGCTGTGCCGCCTGCAGAGGTGCAACCAAGAGCGGCAGGTCCATGCGCAGCGCAATGCGAAAGCCGCTTGCATCCGGCGTGGTGGCAATTTGCGGCACCGGCACCTCGCTGACCAGCAGCCGATAGGCGCGTTCGATTCGTGCGTCCGGCGCACTGCGCAGCGCGACACGCACGACCTGTTTCTCACCCCGCTGCATCGTGAAGATGCTCGGGTTCACGATCAAGTCGCGGACGTCGGCCTGACCATCACTTCCATTTGCCTGTATCCACGCGCGCTGCTGTACCTGAATCGTCAGCGGCCCGGGACTCGTGTTGATCACCTCAACAACCGCGGCGGGCGCTTTGACCGAAAGGTCGACGCGTAGTGGTGTCACAGTGAAGCTGCTTTGCGCCGACGCAATGCCGGCTGTTATCCCAAGCAATACGCCCACAAGAATGTCATGTCGTTTCATGGTCCCCACCAATCCGCGCCTTACGCGTCGCCTCAAGAGTCGAGGCTGTCGTGCTTGCCGAGACTAATAGCAACGGGCCCCGAGGGGGGCCCGTTGTCAATCCGCTCGATAGTTCGTTGTTGTCAAGAGACTGTGAGCGTCGCTGTCACTGTGTCAGTGTATGCACCGTTAGGAGGGTATTGCGGCGTCGGCACGGAAACACATAACGGAATGTTCCTCGGGCCGCCCGCGGCGGCAAACATCGGCGTACCGGCAACCGGAGCGGCTGCAGTCCACTCGGTTCCAGGCAGTGCCGGGCATGTATTAACGCCAGCAGTCAGCGGCGTCGTCGGCTGCGACAAGTTGTAGTTGATGAATTGGCCGCCGACCGCCAGACGCTTCTGCGTGCCGGCGACATTATTCGACCCATTATTCAACGCCACGCTAACCGTCGCCCCCTGGTTGCAGGTCAGGACTATGTTGGTGCCGGTATTGGTGATCGTCGCACCGAGCAGATTGATTGCTCCCAGGGCGACTGTCGCATTGCCGATATTGCATTGGCTGTTAACGGTGGCTGTAATGCTGATCGTCTGCCCCATCGCAGTCAGCGGTAGTCCCGCAGCCAGCAGGCCTCCCGCGGTGATCAAATGTAAAGTGTTCTTCATCGATTACCTCATTCAAGGAAGTTGCCCACTTGCGCGGGACCTATTGCTGCGAAGGGCAGCGTAGCCAATACGCGTGACTGTTAAGCGGCGAATACGGACTGCGAAAGCGAGCAATTTGCCGAAAGTGGCGGAACGGCGTTATTTCGACACGTAAAAGGTGAGGTCTCTGCACGGGACCTGTCAGTTTTTTTCCACCTTAAAGATAGGAGTTTCCTTACCAGCAGTCCGGGTCTTATCTAGACACTCTCGTGTTGACGATGACTTTCCATGCCGGTGATTCGAGAATGATTCGCGTGCTGTTGCATGGACGGTACGTCATTGTTATCGAGACTTAATGTAGGCGTTTTTTCGTACGCCAACCGCCGGTCCGTCGTGCACCGGCCGCTGATCCGCACAAAGCCAAATGCACTGTCGTAGTCCGCCTATTCGCGCCTTAAGAACTCACCACGGCGGTTGCAATTTCGACAGCGCAAGCAGCTTCATTTCGGCATCGCGGACACGCTCGGGCTCGATCGATAACAGCCACTTTTGCATCAACTTTTTGATCGCGCGCGACGGCGACAGGTCGGGTGAGACGGCGACTGCAACCGAGGCGTCGTTCATTTGCCCCAGGGAGTCCTGCAATTCGGACAACGCGTCGGTGTAACGCGTGGTCGACGCCTTCGGCAATGCGACCGCAAATAAATCGAGCGCGTAACGCAAACGCTTGGCGAGAATTCGAACCTGGTGCCGGCGCTCAGGCGCCAGCGCGGAAAAAAAACGCGCAGCCTTGAACATTTTCTTCGCCCCGCTCTCCAGAGCCGGCGACGCCGCAGCGCCGAGCAGCTCTTTGTCCGCCGGGACGGGCGTCATGCACCATTTTTCGCCCCCCAACACAAGCATCGCATAGCGGGGCGATTGCAACGCCGCTCGCAGCTGCTCGCGCGCACGCTGACGCAACTGCTCGGCTTTCGCGACCAGCTGACGCAGCGCGTTGGCACCAATTCCGTCGACCAGCGACGTTAGTGTTTCATCGGTGATCACATCCCAGTCGCGCGCCTCGCCCAACACGCGCGCCATCCAATGCAGCTCGTCGGCAAGGCTCTTGGGTAGATCACGCCCGTCGCGATCGAAGAGTCGAATCGCCGAGCGGACCCGGCGCAAAGCGACGCGCGCCTGATGCACGCATTCGGGATCGTTGGTTTGCTGCAGCAGCTCTGAGTTCGCGGTCAGCACCGCGAGTCCGTGCGCGACGACCGCGCGCAGCGCGCGCGGCGTCGTCGTCTTGCGCGTCAGTTCTTCCACGAAGCCTTTGGCTGATGCCTTGACCGCCGCCGGCGGGCGTTGGTCGATCATTTGATAACCGCGCTCGGCCTTGCTGCGCGACACCGGCGTTAACGTCAGCGGCGCGCCACCGGCGGGTGCGATGAGCTCGATCGCGACCTCGATCAGCGCAGCCGGGGCGCCTTCCTTGAGCTCGAGCTCAACCTCGCAGATTGGCACGCGATGCGTTTCGCGCCCGACGGAGGCTGTGATTTCGCCGATATCGATTGCGACTTCGATCGCCGAGCCGTCCCGACCAACCAGCCATCGAACGCGGCGAAACCGGGTGTGAAATAGAGCTTGTAAGACGGGGCGAGATTTTTGCGCCGCAAACAATTTGGTCAACGGCGAGGCGCTCAGGCGTGGCAGATCAACCCGCCCCCGTCCTCGCAACACGCGGGCTGGCGCTTCCCATTCGCCGCGCTGGCTCAATGCACCGCCTTTGCCGCCGGTCTTCAGAGTTTGCAGCCACTTGCCGTCGATCTTTCGCACCCGCAGGGCCATGCCGTGCCGATGCAGCAAGCGATTGCTCGTGTCGTAGTAAGTGTTTTCGACATCGACTTCGGACCGGCTCGCCGCCGCCAGCACCCCACTACGCTTCAGACGACTGACCTCCTTCGGATCGAGTTGAAGCTTCAGTTCCGTTTCTGCTGGCGCGGCGGGCATTGGGCATCTTATCGAGCCCGACCAGCCAAATTGCGGGCATTCGTCCGGCCTGGGAGGGTTTCGTCAGCTGGGTATTGCGCCATGCGCCAGCCGGCGTAAAGTCAGCAGCAGCGTGGGTAGTCTGCGCTTTGGCAAATGGAGGCACTATGAGAAAGGCTTTGATCGCGTCGCTTGCCGTGGTGTTGTTTGCCGGCTGTAGCTCGATGCAGGTATCGCAGCCCCCCGAAGACACCGTAGACCATCAGTACGTGGCCGCGGTCGAGCAGGCGGCCAAACGGTACGGTACGTACGTCGTCTGGGTGAACCTGCCGCAGAAACGCGCAACGGCCACTCAGTAAGTGCCGCTTTAGCGGGGCTATCGTGCAGACGATGGCTGGTCTGTTTTTGTGGCAGAGCCGATGACCCCGAGCGGGACATCGAAGCACGACAGTTGGTAGCTCCGGAATTCCAACCTGCAGCCTCGTTCTGGCGCCTGCCAATCGAATTGGAGGCGCACCTGGGACTCTCTCGATGTTGCTTTCGAGAATTCTGACGTTCGCAATCGCGCTCGCCGCGCTGACCGCGTGCGCGACGCCCCAGTCACTGAAACCGGGCACGACCGTGGACCAGGCGCGCGAGGCGCTGGGGCGTCCGACAGGCAACTATTCGCTTAGCGGAGGCGGAACTCGGCTGCAGTATTCGAACCAGCCTTTTGATCAGTCGGTGTGGAATGCGGACTTTGACGCGCAGGGCCGGTTGACCCGCGTTGAACAGGTGATGAACGACCAAGCGTTCGCGCGCGTCAGAGCCGGTAAGGACACGCGCGATGACGTTCTAAGGGAATTCGGTGCACCGGCCGACTCGTTCTTCTATCGGCTGCAAAATGAAACGGCATGGATGTATCGCTACTTCACGTATGGCGGGTTTAAGGCCGCGATGTTCATTTACTTCGATCCTGCAGGCGCGGTCAAGCGGACCGAAACCGGTCTCGATCCCTGGACGATTCAAGACGGCAACCGCGAATAAGGTCGAACCGCCACGAAGATTGTTTGACGCGTCGCGGCCCGTGGCACAATTCACGCTGCCATGTGGTATGGATCCGAGATTACCGCCAAGATACTGATCATCGACTCCCACGGACAACCCGTTCGTTGGGCGCTGATGCAGCGTGCGGCTCGTTACTACGCATCGGGCAAGGTCATCACCGAGCTTGGCGAGAACCTGTTCGGCATGGCCGGTGGCGTGCAGGAAGCGACCGGCGCTCGCTCGCAGTTCGTCACCAGCTCGATCATGATGATCCGTGGCCGCCACCGCATTCCGTATGGGCACGCACATGTCGGGTTGACCAAGCACCGGCTATTCGTGCGCGATCGGCAGACCTGCGCCTACTGCAGCAATCGCTTACCGGAAAGTGAGCTGACCGTCGAGCACATCGTTCCGGTTTCGCGCGGCGGTCTGCATGAATGGACCAATGTCGTCACAGCGTGCCGCTCGTGCAACACCCGCAAGGGCAACCGGCGGCCGGAAGAGGCCAACATGCCGCTGATCTATGTTCCCTATGCGGTGTGCCGCAACGAGGGCTTCATACTGAGCAATCGCCGCATCCTCGCCGATCAGATGACGTTTTTGCAAGCATCGCTGCCGCGCCATTCGCGCTGGGCCCAGTAAGCTAGGTTTTCCGGCCTTTCGTCCGGGCGCTGTCGAATTATCGGCGTGATCGGCGCTGATCATTCCATTCAAGTTTGAAGCGCCGCCGCCTAAGGTTCTGCATCGGCCGCGTTCTGGCCGTGGAGAACGCAATGATTTCGCACGGGCGGTTCGAGAGTGTTCATCCCGCCGGGCGCACGCCCGCGCGGCCGCACACGTTTCCGACGCATTTCGCGGCGGCACTCGCCGTGCTCGTCGCGCTGACATCGATCGATGCGACGCCGCGCATGATGTTGGAGTTGGTAGGCGACACGCAACTCAGGATCGACCATTACATGCCTTCGGCATGCGGAGCAGAAGCCCTCGCCCGGGACCGGGCCCGACGGGAAAGCGATTCGAAGAGCGTCAAACAGGAAGCTGCAACCGAACTGTCCTGAGCAGCGCATAAGCAGCGCAGCCGTGGGCCGCGCTGCGATGTCTTACGCGCCTTACTTCAAATGCTTGCTGACGTACTTGGTCAGTTCGAACATCGAAGCTTGAGCCTTGCCGAACAACGGACGCAGCTTATCGTCCGCGTTGATCATGCGGCGATTGGCATTGTCCTGCAGCTTGTTCTTCTTGATGTATTGCCAGATCTTGCTGGTGACTTCGGTGCGCGGCATCGGTGTCGAGCCAATGATCGCGGCCAACGGGCCACTGGGCATCAGCGGTCGCATGAACGCTGCATTCGGCTTGCGGGCGGTCTTGACCTTTGCAACTTTCTTTACCGATACTTTCTTAACTGCCGC
>JBDUCU010000131.1:0-7637 GCA_040003315.1 Burkholderiaceae bacterium
TGGCACGGCTCTTTAGCAGATGTCCCTCGCGCGCAGGTCCGAAATAGCTGCCGGTCACCTGCAGCATGGCGATACTGCCAGCATAGAGGTGGTGACTGTACCCGTCGCCGGCCCCATTGTTCACGAAGGTCGAATCGATGACCTGCAGTTCGATGGTGGGTTCATTGGAGGTCAAAACACCGTTCTCATTGCCTTCGAAAGCGCATCGAATGATGGTCAGGCGCCCTTGCTCAAGACGAATCCCGGCGCCATTGCGATCGGCCACGCGCGCATTGAAAAATCCGATGTTATCGATGGTGACCGAGCCGCCGCGGACGACAAAGATCGCTTTGCCCTCTGCAGACTGGCCTTGCGCCATGACTCTGGGCCGAGTGCCGGTGCCGCGAATGACGAGCTCGTTCTGTGTCCAGACCGCGGTGTCTCCCTGATAGTCGCCCGCATCGACTTCGATAACATCGCCGTCCCGCGCGATTTCGGAGGCTTTGCGGAGCGTGCGAACGTCGTGCCCGGCACCGACTTTGATGACGCGTCCGGCGATCGCAGGCTTGTTCGCGTTCATCCCGCGCGCCTGAGAAGACGCTTGCGACGCGAACAGAATACTGAGGACTGAGCAAGCTATAAGCAACAAGTGTCGATTTACGTTTTGCATGGGGCCGTCTGGGTCAGGAGCTACATTGTCCGTTCTAGTGATTCTCGGGGCGTCGATCACCGCGCTGGCAGTGGCGCGTGATGCGCATTGTCACGGACTGCAGCCAGTGATTGTCGACCAAGCCGATGGACCGGCCTTTCACTGCCGTTGGGTGACGCCGGTGCGCGTCAGCGCGATTGCCGAACCGGCGACCCTGCGGAGCATTATCGATGTCGGCTTGGGCGTTCCGGACGCTGCACTGATTTCGACGGCCGATCATTGGACGCGGTTTGTTATCGAGCACCGCTCGACGCTGACTTCGTCGTTCAGGGCGATCTTGCAGGCAAGCAATGCGACGCTGGAAATCTGCCTGGACAAATTGGCTTTTTCCGAGTGGTGCGTTGCGTCCGGATTGCCAACTCCGCTCTCCTGGGTTCCGACGCTCAGCCCGCGGCCGGCCGCATTGGCGTTCCCGCTCTTGTTGCGGCCGGTACGCACGGTGCATAACAGTCCGATGCTCGGTTTGCCGAAGGCTGTAGAGGCGCGGGACGAAGCGGAACTCGCCGATTGGCTGCGTCAATACGATGCCAAGGGAGTCGTACCGCTGGTCAGCGAATCTCTTCTCAATAGGCCGCTCGAGCAATACTCGGTTCCGTTTGCGCGGAGCCGCGAGCGGATATTGCTGTTCACTGCACGCAAAGTGCGACCTGAAGCGGCGCTGTGCCAAACAGGGACATTTGTGCAGATGTGCGTCGATGATCGCATCGAGCGCCTTGCCCGGTCTACGATCGCGCGCCTCGACTATTTCGGAATTGGCGAAATCGAAATCCTGCGCGACTGCAAGTCGGATACGGATTACCTGATCGAAATCAACGCGCGCCCCTGGCTGCAATATGCACTGGCACCCGCATCGGGTCACGATTTTCTTTCGCTGATTCTTGGGCGTCGTGTCGGGACGAAAGCGCCATTGCGTGAAGGAAGGATGTGGTTGAATCTGCACGACGATCTGTTCGTGGCGTTTTCGCGCTCGATTGGAATAGTTCGCCACGGCCGTCTCGGAGTGCTGGGGTACCTCCAGTCTCTCATGCGCGCCAATGTCTTCGCGTTGTTCGACTGGCGCGATCCACGGCCCTTTTTGATGTCGTTGCGCAGGCGCCCATGAGAACGGCGCTGATGCTCGCATTTCACTTTCCACCCTTCGCGCAGAGTAGCGGCAGCATTCGCACAATCAGCTTCGTTCGGCACCTTTCAGCAAACGGATGGAAGCCGATCGTGTTGACCGCGCGCGAGGCCGTTTACCCCGATGTCGATCAACGTAGCCTGGCAATGGTGCCCGCAGGGAGCGATATCGTTCGCGCCCCTGGTCTCGATATCGCGCGCCATCTTGCAATCGCCGGACGCTATCCGAATTGGCTCGCGACGCCCGATCGATGGAATACCTGGGCGGCCTGCGCCTTCTTGCGCGGGCTGGCATGCATCCGGCGCTATCGTCCGCACGTCCTATGGGCCACATTTCCGATTGCGAGTGCTTTGGCCGCGGCGATGGCGCTGCGCCGGTTCAGCCACATTCCGCTGATACTTGACCTGCGCGATCCGCTGGTTTACGAGGGGTGGCCCAATGATCGATGGACGCGGCGCAGCTACAGTCGTATCGAAAGACGCGCGGTCGCAGTGGCGGCTGCTGTCGTGGTCACGACCCCCGGCGCTCGACGGCTTTATGTCGAGCGTTATCCGAACCTGCCGCTGTCTCGTTTCAGGCTCATTGCGAACGGTATCGACGACGCAATGCCGACCTCGGAGTTGAATGCGCTGCGCGCGCAACCCGCGCCACTCTTGCTGGTGCACAGCGGACTGATGGAAATACCCGACCGCGATCCAAGCGCCCTTTTTGAGGCGATTGCGAAGCTGCGCGAGCGAGGAGAGGTTTCACCCGAAACGCTGCGTGTCGTGCTGCGCGCCAGCGGACGCGATGCTGCATATCGACGGCAAATTGCTGAGCTCAAGATCGACGGCATCGTGCGTGTTGAGGGACGCGTATCGCATCCAGAAGCTCTAGAAGAGATGCGGCGAGCCGACGGTCTGCTGTTGTTGCAAGGAGCGCAATGCGGTCGACAAATTCCCGCCAAGGCTTATGAGTATCTTGCGTGCCGGCGGCCGATCATCGGGTTGCTCGACCCCGCGGGGGATACCCACGAGCTGATTTCGAAGCAGTGGCAGATTCCGTACGTCGGCGCGATGGATAGTGCACCTGAGATCGCCGAGGTGCTCCGAAAATTTATCGGCGATTGTCGCGCACAGCAGGCATTCGTTCCCGCTGCAAGCCTGCTGGATCAGCATTCTCGCGCGGCGGGGGCGAGGCAACTGGCACAGCTGTTTGATGAAGTTTCAAATCGGGGCGCCGATGTATAGCGCGGCACGGAGCCTCGTCAAGAGGGCGCTGATCCGTTCAGTGAATGCGCGCAACGAGCGAGAGCGCCGGCGATTGCAACAAGGCGACGGCATCGAACCGGCAGCGTGGGGTGCGCGCGTAAACGCAGCCGGCAACCTGGAAATCGACGGTGTTGATGTCGCCCAGCTCGCGGCTGAACACGGCACACCGCTGCATGTCGTCAGTCGGTCGCGATTGTTGGACGATTACCAGCGTTTTGAGAGCAGCTTCAAGGGTGTGTACCCCAATATTGGAGTCAGTTACTCGTACAAGACCAATCCATTGCCGGGTGTCATCAAAATCCTGCATGACGCAGGCGCGCTGGCCGAGGTCATTTCGCATTTTGAACTGTGGCTTGCGCTCGAGCTGGGTGTCGCGCCGGAAAAAATCATCTTCAACGGGCCCGGCAAGACGCGTGAGGCGATTGAGTTGGCTGTCTCGCGCGGCATCGGCATGATCAACATCGACAGCGTGGCGGAGATTGATGACATCGCACACGCGGCGCTTCGTTTTGGACGCAAGCAGAACGTCGGGGTTCGTGTCATCACCTCGGTTGGCTGGTCCTCGCAGTTCGGTCTGCGCATTGCGTCCGGCGCCGCAATGGCCGCTTTCAATCGAATCCGTCAGCATCGGCAACTGACGGCATCCGGCGTCCACGTTCATCTTGGCAGCGGCATCAGAGATGTGGAGATCTACCTGCAGGCGGTACGGGACACACTCGATTTCGCCCATTCGGTGCGCGTCAGCACCGGACTGCAGATCACACAGCTCGACCTTGGCGGCGGCTTTGGTGTGCCGACCGTGCGCCCGTTTACCGAATGGGACACTCGTCTAACGCTAAACGGCTTTCCCGCGGGCCCGACCGACATTAGCGCAGCACCTCGTCCTGAGGATTACGCTCGGGGCATTGTCGAACTGATACGCAAATATTTCCCGGAAAGCGGCGGAACATTGCCGATGGTCATTTTCGAACCCGGACGCGCCATCACCAGCAGCGCGCAATGCCTCGTCTTGAAAGTGCTCGCAATCAAGGAAGATCGGGCGGATTCGTGCAACGTCATTCTCGACGGGGGCAAGAACATCGCAATGCCTCTGGGCTATGAAGTTCACGAACTGCTTGCGGTGAACGGTGCTGCCGACGCTCGCAGCCGGCGATATGACTTTTACGGACCGCTATGTCATCCAGGCGATCTTCACTTCCGGGCCAAGTCGTTTCGCTGGCTGCAGCCGGGTGACTTTGTGGCCGTCATGGACGCCGGCGCTTACTTCATTCCGAATCAGATGAATTTCTCGCATCCGCGACCCGCGGTCGTGCTGGTCACTGAGGGGCACGCACGGGCGCTGCGGCAACGCGAGTCGTTCGACGATATCGTTCGGCTCGACAATCCGCGCCCCAGGAATGCCGGACCGAACATCGCGTAAATTGGGGACTCAATGGGAGCATCCCATTGGAATGGGCCCGGGTAGGTAAGAGCTCCATTGCGTCGGGCGCCGGCGTGCCGGGCGAACTCCGCCGATACACAAGTTGCGACACCCATCCAGATAACGTAATGCATTAGGTCGAATCCGGGAATTGATCTGCCGGCCTCGACAGCGTCAAATGCGGCACGGAGAGTGGGAGCTGGCGTATTTGCGCCGGTCGGGACTTAGGGGAGTGTCGCCGCAGTGGTACCGAGAGAGTTTGGCCGTCGAGCCGTACTGGGGTTTGGACTGGCATCCGGGGCACTTGGTCTGCTTGGTTGTAACGTCAGCGAACAGGGCGCGCCGGACGATCCGGCGGCAAGCGCCGCGCAGGCGTGGGTGGTGAATCCGCCTTCTTTTGCGGTCGGAGGCGGCGCTGCGTTTAACCTTGCGACCTCGCTGCCTACGACCGTTGCTCGAGGTGGAGTCTTCGCCGTGAGTACCGCAGGGGCCAGGCTCCCATCTGGAATGACACTGACTTCGAGTGGGATTCTGTCGGTCGGCACTGCGACCGTGGGAAGCGTCGCGGGCGTCGTATTCACCTACGCGGCACCCTGAGCGGACTCCCTCCAGCGCTGAGACGATCCTGGACCTCAGCGACATGGCCACGATCAAGTAAGGCAGCGGGCCCACTGAAATGCAGCGACGCGAATTTTTAAAAGGCACTTCAGTTGCGCTGGCCGCAACGCTGACGGGTTGCGGCGGCGGTGAGACCGGGGGCGCGCCTTCGGCCAACGCCTCACCGTCTCCAGCTCCGGCCCCACCGCCAGCGCCT
The DNA here is from genome assembly GCA_040003315.1 of Burkholderiaceae bacterium. Classification (GTDB taxonomy): domain Bacteria; phylum Pseudomonadota; class Gammaproteobacteria; order Burkholderiales; family Burkholderiaceae_F; genus JACCZX01. The sequence continues at coordinate 5,293 of JBDUCU010000131.1, forward strand.
GGGCCCGGCGCTGTCCCGTTGTCCGGCGGGCTTCCCGTCTTGACGCTGCATCCGACCAAGACGGTTAGCGGGCCGTACACCGCTGCGGTCTATCCACTGGAAGGTCTGGTTCCCGGTGGTCAGGATATCGATTCCCCCGACGACCCCACACTGCGATCGTCGGTGCTCTCGCGCTGGCCGGACGGATCGGCGGCGGTGGTCGTGGTTGCCGGCGAGACGAGCCTTTCTGTCGGTGCCTCGAAGCAGATTCGGCTGCGCGCCGGTTCGGCCAGTCAAGCAGCGCTGACGCCGGCAAGGATCGGGCAGTTGCTCTCCAATGTCACCATCGACTGCGCGGGCGTCGGTGCGGCCGTGTTCACCGATTTCAGCGTGCGTGAAAAACAGTGGTGGGCCAACGAACGCGTCATTTGCTGTCGCTATCGAAAGCCGATCGGCACCCATCCCACACTCGAGGCCGTGATCGACATCCACGCATTTTCGTCGGGCAGGGCGTGGGTCGAGGTCGTCGTTGAAAACTGCAAAATGGCCACCGCCAATCCGGCGATGCCGCCCTCCGCGGCGTATTCAGCGACGCTCAGCGTTAACGGGGCCGCCATGGCAGCTGTGTCCACCGCGGGAGCACCCGGCGCAGCGCATCAACCGTTTCGCGCCTGGTATGCCTCGGGCTGGGTGGGTGGCGATCCAGGGATCGATGTCACCCACGACACCGCGGCGATGCAGCTACATCCGCTATTTTTCAGGGTGTGGAAATCGGGTGGCAGCATGGCGACGTATGCGGCCGATGCGTATCAGCCGTGGGGAGTCGGGCGCCATCCTGCACACGACATGGGAGCGGGTGGCGACTCGGCGTTCATCGGTCCGCTGCCCGCGTGGGAAGTGCAGTACCTGCAGACGGGTGACAATCAAGTGCGTCGGGCGGTGATTGCATCCGCCTTGTCGGTCTTGAGCTTTGGCGTCAACTACCGCGATGCAGGCACTGGCCTCGTGCCGACGTTTGACCAGCTTGCGAACAGAAATCAACAGCAGTTTGGCTATGACCCCGCGCGTGCGTGGTTGAGCAACGGCGCTGAACCGGCGTGGGAGGTCGCCCATCATCCCGCAGCGGGCCTGATGGCTTTCATGTGCCGCCCGTCGCCCGCGTTCATCGAAATCGCGCAGAAAGTTGCCGTGTGGAACGGCACCTGGTCGAGCGATGACGGCACCTTCGGAGCCTACTATCAGACGCGCGGCAAGGCGTGGTGCATCCGCAGCCTGACGCATGCGATTTTCCTGACGCCCGATTCAGATGCGTGGAAACGTGCCGGTGGCGCAGCACTGTTTCGCAACGCGCGCTTGCTGAAGACGTTCCAGGATGACCCCAAGGCGACTTTGGGCTTCGTCTGGGATTACGCCCCGGGCAACCTTTACGACTTCAATGCAGTTTTTGGCGGTACCGGCTTTATCCAACCTTTGTGGCAGCACCACTATCTCGTCACCGAACTGCACAAGGCGGCAAGCGCAAAACTGCTGGCAGGAACCGAACAAGCAACGCTGTCGGCTATCGCCGATTGGGCCGCCGCGCAGCCGGTTCGCTATGTCAACGAAGCGAGCGCTGGCGAATGGCGCATCCTGTACTACCAGACCCCGGTCGGCCGTAACGCGGCCACGATTGATTCGTTGCCGACCTGGAGCCAGCAGTTTGCATGGTTCTATGCCGATGCGCCTCCGCCCGCCGCGGGCCCGTGGCTGACAGGAAACTGGAAATCGACCACTTACGCTTCGGCCAGTCCTGACAGTAGCGCCGGTGCGTATTACCCGTCTTATTTCTGGTCAGCGTTGGTGGCAGCGGTTGAGCGCGGCGTCGCCGGCTCTGCGGCTGCGTGGAGCAAGGTCACAGCAAACGTCACGAACCTTTCGACGTGGAGCGATGGCTTCGGCCCCGATCCGCGTTGGGGCGCCTATCCGAGGAACAAGTAATGGGATTGATCACGTCGGCACCTGCGACCCTTTCGGTCACGTCGTTTCCATATTCGCTTCCCGGTTCGGGACAGGCGTTCCTGATCGGGGCGAACACAGCGGAAAGCGTCCGACCGCCAACGCATTCAGAGTCCGATTGGACGTACTCGTTGTTTCGCTTTTACGGTGGTGGCACGTTCGTTGAAGACTTCTCCGCAGGCGGCGCATACGTCATTGCCGGCTCGGGAGGGCACGCCGTGCCGCCCAACTTCGGCGGCTGCCTGTTCGATTTTGCGGATGCGACCTGGAAGCGCATCGACAACGCCAACGGCATGCCGTGGATGGTGCGTGACCTGAACGCGCCGGGTTTTTCCGGCGAGATCAACAGCTTCGGCGAGATCAATTTTGCT
>JBDUCU010000132.1:0-7463 GCA_040003315.1 Burkholderiaceae bacterium
GGTTCAAGCGCGCGTGCAACCGCAGCTGCGCTCTCCACGCGTGCGCGATCACCGTCGGCGGTTGCCCCTCCTGCCGCCGCTTGCAGGTCGACACTTGTCTGGGGGCGATGCCGGTAACTCCACGCCGCTTGCACGAGCAGGTGACGGCAGTGGCAGTTCCCCTCCTTCGTGATCGCGCCGAGCCGCTGCCGGCTGCCGCTGAATACAGCAAACCACTTGCCGAATGCGGGTCGTCCATGCAGAATCGCAGTCATCATCTGACGCGGCAAACGTCGCATGCTCCGCCCGTTCCCCAACCCGGAGAGACGATGCATCCAGCTCGGTTGGCCTTCGTTGCAAGGCTGATTGTACTCGCGAGTGTCCTTCCTTCCACGGCGCTCTCTCAAGCCACCCAGACCGGCACCATCCGCGGCAAGGTTACCGCGCCAGGCGGCGCACCACTTCCCAACGTGCAAGTCTCCATCGTCGGCACACGCCTGGGGACTGCCACGGCCCGTGACGGCGGATATGTCATTGCCCGGGCGCCAATGGGTCCGCACACGCTCCGTTTTCGATTGATTGCCTATACCCCGGCGTCCAAGCCGGTGACAGTTACGGACGGAGGCGACGTCACGGTTGATGCCGAGCTCGCGACGGCGGTCGTTGCACTCGATGAAGTCGTGGTGACCGGAACCGCCGGGTCGGCGCGCCGGCGCGAGGTTGGCAACTCGATCGGGTCGGTTAACGTCGCGGACAATCCACAACCGCAAACAGATTTTGGTTCACTGCTGGCTGGCAAGATTTCTGGAGTACAGGTGTCCGGCGGATCGGGAAACGCTGGCGCCGGTAAATCGATCCGGCTTCGCGGCAACACCAGCGTCGCACTTTCGAATCAACCGTTGTTCTACGTCGATGGCGTTCGCGTGCGCAGCGATGAGTATCCGAAGAACGTCCCGGAGACGGGGTCGGATCTCCGCAGCGGCAATATCAATTCGAGTCCGCTTAATGACATCAACCCCGACGACATCGAGCGCATTGAGGTCGTGAAGGGGGCAGCCGCGGCGACGCTGTATGGCACCGATGCCGCCGCTGGTGTGATCCAGATCTTCACCAAGCGCGGCTCGCAGGGCGCACCCGCGTGGCAGCTCAATCTGACTTCGGGTTTCAACACGCTGCAGAAGTTCGGCACCGACGCCGCTCCGCTGCTGTTCATGGATCCGTATCTGCGAAACGGACGATCCTACGGCGGGCAGGCCAGCGTCTCGGGCGGCACGAACAACAACGTGCGCTACTTCTTCTCAGCTGGTAGCGACGCAACGCAAGGCGTGTTGCCTAACGACAATGACCGCAAGTACAACGTGCGCGCGAATTTCGATTTCACCCCCGCCAGGAATGTGCTGCTGAGCTGGAATTCGTCTTACACCAATGATTACCTCGACAACACGCCCGCTGGAAACAATGCGCACGGACTTACCCTCAACGCATTCCGGCGCGATCGCAACTACTTCAGCAGCGCCAATCCGGACACCATCCGCCAGGTGTTGGCATATAAGCTCAACACCAAGATCGACCGGGCCATTCTTGGTTTGACGACGACGTGGACGCCGCTTGCGGCGTTCTCGAGTCGAGCGACGGTTGGCCTGGACAGAGCCGGCGTGGAAAATCGGAACTTGCGTCCCTACGGATTCGCCGCAGCGCCGCAAGGCATCGTAAATGATCAGCGATGGGGTAATCGCACGTTGTCCATCGATTGGGTCAACAACCTGACCCACGCGTTTCACAATCGCGGCCTCAACACCACGCTGTCCTTCGGAACGCAGTACGTGTCATCCGAAGTGGCCGACAACTCGAGCTACTCCGAAGGATTCCCCGGCCCTGGTCAGCCTACGGTCTCCAGTGGGTCCCAAAAAAACGCATTCGAGAATAGTCAGACGGTGATTACAGGAGGCGGTTTCGTGCAGGGAATCGTCGGTCTCAACGATCGTTACTTCGTCACCGCCGGCCTGCGCATCGACGGCAACAGCGCGTTCGGCAAGAACTTCGGACTGCAGCAGTATCCAAAGTTGAGCGCATCGTGGGTGACGAGCGATGAGCAATGGTGGCCGTCGACGTTCGGCAGCACGCTCAAGCTTCGCGCCGCGATCGGCCAGGCCGGTCGTGCACCGGGCGCATTCGATGCAGTGCAAACGTGGAATCCGGTAGGTTGGGGCGGTCAGCCCGCGTTTCGACCACTCAATCTTGGCAGCCCCAATCTTGGACCGGAGCGCACGACCGAGCGCGAGTTTGGATTCGACCTGACAGCGTTCAGCAATCGTATGACTATGGACTTCACGGCTTTCAACGCGAAGACCACGGATGCGCTGTTCCCCGTGACATCTATTCCGTCCCTCGGCTTTCTCAACAGCCAACTCACCAACGTCGGCACACTGCAGAAGAGTGGAATCGAATTGACGGTCGGCGGCAGTTTACTGGACAAAGCGGTGCTCGGCATCAACGCGTCTATCTCACTGACGACCAACAAGTCAAAGGTGGTGAGTCTCGGTGATGCACCCGCGTTTCAGATCGGCGCCAACAACGCATTCGCCTGGGTGATACAAGGGCAGCGGGTTCCGATGATTCGTGGTCGCAAGGTGGTGAATCCGGATGCGCTGCACACGGCCGGAGCCCCACTGGAAGTGATCGAGAACTACAATTTCGGTCCAAGCCAGCCGACGCGCATTGTCGCCGGCAACCTCTCCGTGCGCACGTGGCGCAAAATCAACGTGTCGTTGCGAGGCGAATATCAGGGCGGCGCATTCATCAGCGAAAATTCTTCGTTCCAGGCGCTGTCGCGTTCGGTGCTGTGGCCCACGTGCTTCAGCGCTTACGACAACATTGCGGCGGGGTTACCGATCACCAACTTTGAAACCGCCACCTGCATTCAGAAAAACATCAAGTCGGACATGCTCATTTTCCCTGCCGACTTCTTCAAGCTGCGCGACCTCACGGTGTCCGTGCCACTTGGCAAGCTGATTCCGCAGACCAGCAGCTCAATGCTCGTGCTGACGGCGCAGAATTTCTATCGGCGAAATTACGGCATGCCGATGTTCGACCCTGAGCAGTCCGGCAACGATGGTTTCAATGTCGCGGCCCGCTACATCTCGGAGCATATCCCGGCACCCGCTGTGTTCATTTCGTCTCTCCGCATCTCTTTCTGAGGAGCTCACTCATGACCAAGCGAATTCTCAGCGCACTGGCCAGCGTGGTCTTCCTGGCCTCCTGCGACCTCAAGGTAACCAACCCCGGACCGGTCAACGCCGACTTTCTAGAAGCGAAAGCAGCCCTCGGCGCCGTGGTGAACGGTGCAGGACGCGATCTCGCAGAAGCGCTCAACTGGACGGTGTATACCAGTGCGGCGGAGTCGCGCGAAATCTGGCCGGCTGGTTCGACCGGCAGTTTCGGCATCAGCGTCAACGTACAGAACGGCAAACTCACCGACGACGAAAGCGGTGATCAATGGGATCGCGGTCAACGCGCGCGCTGGACCGCGGAGCAGGGCGCAGCACGCATCAAACGCGTGCTCGGCGACGCGGAATACGCCAAGAGCTTGCAGGCCGCGCAGATGCTCGTCTGGGGCGGATTTGCTAATCGTCTCCTCGGCGAGAACATGTGCACCGGGGTGATCGATGGTGGCGCAGCGGAAGACAGCAAAGTGTATTTCACACGCGCCGAGGCGATGTTCACGCAGGCAATGGCTGTGGCGTCTGCGGCAAACAACGCCACGCTCGCTCAGGCCGCGCAGGCGGGGCGCGCGTCGGTCCGTCTGGATCTAGGCGATTTGTCCGGCGCCGTCGGCGATGCCGGTACGATTGCCAACACGTTCAAGTACCAGATGACGTACTACGCGACCGAACAGGTGTTGTACAATCGCATCTACTACGCCAATGCCACGCAACCGTATCGCGCATACACGCAGAAGTGGACGTGGGTCGACGGCTATCGGCGCGCAACGTCGGATACACGCACACCGTTTGACAGCAGCGCCGCGTACCTCCAGGGCGATGGAGCCGTCGGGAACCAACCCGATGGTACGTCTGGGAAAGTGCGCTGGTATTTCCAGACCAAGTACACCAAGCAGGATGCCGGTATAAACCTCGTGAGCGGCTGGGAGATGCGCTTGATCGAGGCCGAGGCCAAACTCGTCAGCAACGACATTGCTGGCGCCATGGCCATCATCAACGCTCGACGCAGCGCGCTCAATGTGCCGTTGGTGACAGCAACGACGACTGACGCAGCATGGACCGCACTAAAGCGCGAGCGCGGCATCGAGTTGTGGCTGGAAGCTCGGCGCATGGGTGACGTGCGACGGTGGAAGGCACTGAATCGCCCGGGCAGCTATGACACGCGCGAGGACATCGCCACTCGTGACGCCTGCTTCCCTGTTTCATTGCAGGAGAAGCAGAGCAACCCGAACCTGCGTCCCTAGCGGTTCCCGCGTACAGCTTGCGAATCGGCCCCCGGCTGCGTGATCCCATACACGGTCGGGGGCCGATTTGCGCCATCGCAGCGCGGCGTTTGGGCCACGCGCGCTATTCCGGCGGGCCAGTCCCGCCGCCACCCTTCGATGAGCCGCTTGATCCGGCGTGACGAATGGCGGCAACGATTACTCCCGTGAACACCGCACCGGCGACCGCCACGAGCTTCCACGACTTCCGTTTGTCCAAGGTACGCTCTTGAATCGACGCGACATCGCCCAATAGAATGGGAACGCGTCCGCGTCGCCATGTCAGTGATTCGCCTTCAACCGTCAGCAGTTCATCAATCAGCACCACGGCAACGGAGTCGCCCACCAGTTCTTCCACCTCTCCAGTCATATTCCTGACTGACGCGCCGAGTAGAGGCTCAAGATGCTGCCGACCATCTTGCGTGAGCTCGATCTGTACGGTGGAGCCGACGCGTAGCTCCGAAGCGACGGCCAGTCGATACGAAAAGCAGGCGCTCTGCGCCAGCATCGACGCTGCAAGCAGTAGCGCTATCGCTCGGCGAGCGTGAAACCAAATGAGGGCGGAATCGGGCTTCGATTCCTTTGCGTAGTCAGTCATGCCCCTCGAAGGGAAAGCGCCAACGGGAAGAGGCGCAACAGCTTGCAAATGTCCAAACTACTTGCTGCGGCGATTACTGCCAGCACAATGATAGTTCAGGCGATGCCGCCCCGGCGCGAGCTGGAGGAAGTACACGCCGTCTTCATTGCTCTCCGTGGCGGTGGTGCCCGGCACCGCGCGCGCGCATCCGAGTACGGGTATCAGCGGGCGGGGGGAGCGAACCCGTGTGGTCGCGGGACGGCACGTCTCTTCCATGATCGTCGGTGCGAACTGGAGTTCGTTGATGCGTGCGCGAATGGCGGGAAAAGGAATCCATTAGACCCATTGCGTAGTTAATGCTGTGACCCGCACGTTGGCCGCACCTTTAGCCCAACGCCAATGAGCTTCCGTCTTCCGCACCCTCTGGTCCTACTGCTCACTGGTGTTGCAGTCGCCGCGGCGCTCACGTGGGTACTTCCGTCAGGCGAATACCAACGAAGAGCCGATCCAAAAACCGGGCGGCAAGTTGTAATTCCCGGGACATTTGCGCCGACCGCCTCGGTTCGCATCGGACCCGCCGGAGCGGCAATGGCAGTTCCGCGCGGCTTCGCCGCTGGAGCGGAAGTCATATTCGTGGTCCTTATCGTTGGCGGCGCATTCGCACTGCTCGAGGCAACGGGAGCGCTGGCGCGGCTCGTTGGATCTCTGGTCGGAAGCACGCAACGACCGCAACTCGTGGTGATCGGGCTGAGTCTCGCGTTCGCGGCGTTCGGCGCGCTCGAGAACATGCACGAAGAGATCATCGCGCTCATTCCCACATTGATTGTTTTAAGCAGAAGACTCGGATTCGGCTCCATCACTGCGCTGGCGATGAGCCTCGGCGCTGCAACCGTCGGCTCTGCGTTTGGGCCGACAAATCCTTTTCAGACTGGAATCGCGCTCAAGATTGCCGATCTGCCGGCGTTGAGTAAGGGAGGGCTCCGATTTGCGATGCTGGGTGTTGCGATCACCGTATGGATCGTGTGGACCCTCGTAATGACGAAGCGAGACGACGTCAGGCCCGACGTTCCGGATATTGATCCGACTCCCGCAAAGCCGCGCGATTTTTTGCTGCTCGCGCTCGCGGTAGTGCCGTTCGCGCCTTACGTATTCGGCGTACTGAAGTTCGCCTGGGGATTCAATGAGCTGTCGGCGTTGTTTCTGGTTGCCGGCTTTGCAATAGGTCTGGTGTCCGGGTTGAGTTTGTCCGGAACCGCGGTCGCCTTTCTCAAGGGCATGGAGACGATGCTCGCGGCCAGCCTGTTCATCGGAGTTGCAAGAGCGATCAGCGTCGTGCTAACCGATGGGCGAGTCATCGACACAATTGTGCACGGACTTTCAGTACCGCTGTCGCATACATCGGGACCAATGGCAGCGCTTCTGATGATTCCGGCGCACTCGCTGCTTCATATCGCGGTGCCGTCCGTTAGCGGGCAGGCGGTCTTGACGATGCCAATTATGGCACCGTTGTCGGACCTCGTCGGAATATCGAGAGACGCTGCCGTCATCGCCTACCAGACAGGCGCTGGGATGACGGAGATGATCATTCCCACCAGCGGGTCGTTGCTCGCTATGCTGCTTTCCTCGCGAGTGTCATTCGGACGGTGGGTGCGATTTGCTCTTCCAGGGTCGGTTCTCGTCGCGATCGTGGGCGTGATCGGAATTATCCTGGCGGCATAGCCGCACGAGTTCACCGCTCAACGCGGTTTGCTGTGTAGCTCAAACACCCCTGTGGATCAATGCGGATAATCGTTTAGGCGATGTGATCAGGGCGAGAATGACGAGCAGCACCGTTCTGATGATCATGACATGTTGCCACCCCGTCAGGGCATCCACCGGGTAACATCCGTTGCCGATCGCCGTGGTTTCGCGGCTGGGACAGTTGCCGGTTCCCCGACATTCACGATCGCGATGATGCGATCTCCCTCGGCGACTCCAATCGCGGCGCGTGCAGCCGGATCGTCCATCACCGCGCCCGACTTTATGTGTGTGCCGAGTCCGAGCGCGACCGCGGCGAGTGCGATGTTCTGCACCGCCATCATCCCGGCGGCGTAGTCCTCCTCGCGAATCTCGGGATTCTCATCCAGAGAAATAGCGACGGCAATCATCAATGGAAGCGCCGCGTGCTCCTCCCCTACTTTTTGCCTAAGCTGCTCGGCCGCGGTTGGATCTTCAATCTTTCGCGCCTTCCGCGCGCCGAGTGCCAATCCGAAAGCTCGCCGCGCCACGGGGCCGAGTACGAAGAATTTCCACGGTTGCGTAAGGCGATGGTTCGGGACCGTCACCGCATGCTCGAGGAGAGTCTCGATCTCGGCGCGAGTTACCTCGCGCGTCGTGAATTCGCGAATCGACCGGCGGCTGGACAGGAGCTCAATAGGATTCATT
>JBDUCU010000133.1:0-7442 GCA_040003315.1 Burkholderiaceae bacterium
CCCGAAGATGCTCGACCACGACGACACCGCTAATGCGAACATCACGCCGAGCAGTTTCATCTTTGCCTCCACGTCCGAACTTCGTGCGAGAACGCAAGCCACTAAGTGCCAACGACGACAGCTGTCCACGCCAAAGCCGCAAGGTCACCAGCTCAGCCGCGAGTTTCTTCCCTTTCTCAAGCAAAAGGAAGAAGTCGCCACCGAAAAACTTCTCGCACTTTCCACGAAGGTCCGCCGCCGCGGCATGCCTCCGCCGTTAAAGATGTTCACCTCACGGGTCGACTTTGCTCGACTGCAACTTGAGAAGATGGCACGGGCGTATGCGCACGTGTATGACCACTACTTTGGGGCCGGCCGGAGCAGTTACTCGGCTACCGCTCATTGACCGGCACGGTTTAATAAAGCGACTCGCTGCTCACTCAACTGGCAGCTTATGAAGTTGCCTGCTCACGCTTACGCATCTGGGTGACAAACAGTAATCGTCAAAACTGGGGACGCACCGTTTCCAGACAAGGTATACCCTCCACATCGCCCGAATAAGAAGATGGATTTTCATGAACTCGATACCGCGCGGAACTCATAACAAACTGAGCAGTTCGCGCATCCGACAGCCGCGCTTCACCTTAACCGCGCTAGTGATTGCATGCGCTGCAGCTGTGGCGGGGTGCGTATCGGTCGAGACCCGGCCTGTCGACCGGCAATCCGGAGGCGCACTCGTGGGGGGATGGACAAGCGTTATCGCGTCGGGTGGAGGCGGGAACCAAGCCTCTCCTGCCCTCGACAGTGACGGCGATGGACTGTCGGATGAGCGTGAACGATTGCTTGGAAGTGATCCCAACAATCGAGACACCGACGGCGATGGTTTCGATGACGGGTTCGAGGACATGTTCAGCGAGTTCGGGTTCGACCTCTTGAAACCCTCCCGTGACTCCGACGGTGACGGACTCGAGGATAGCTATGAAGAACGAATCGGCACCGACCCCAGCAATCCCGACAGCGACGGTGATGGCTGGAGCGATTTTGACGAAGTGATCAATCGCTACTATGGGTTCAACCCATTGTTACCAACCGCGGACACTGATTTCGACGGTCTTTCCGACGATCTGGAAATCCGCATTGGATCGTCGCCGACAAATGCTGACACCAATGGCGATGGCGTAAACGACTTTATGGCTTACTCCGCCGGGCTTAACCCGGCTGGACCCAGAATTGAAGGTCGCCTTGGAGAGATTGTTGGTACGACATACAGTTCCGCCATCAGAGATGCCCTCGTAGCGATACGCGCCGGCGGACGTTTCCCTCCCGCGCTCGCAGGGGAGTTGCCCTACCCGCGTGTATCGGAAAGGCTCGTCGCGTCGGGCCGCGTTCGGCCATCTGCTGCACTTATGCAGCGGTCAGTATCGAACCCTCACAACTCGCCGGGGATCTACAGGACCTATAGCGAAATCCAGACCGAGTTATTCGCAACAGCGTCGCGTTTCAACGGAACGTCAGGACCGGACCTTGTAAGACTTTTTGTCTGGTCGCAGCCCACGGTCGACTGCTGTGATAAAGAAGGCCGCGACAAGCCTGGTCGACCCATTTATGCGATGAAGATTTCTCGCAACCCGGGGATCAATGAAAAGGAGCCGGAAATTCTTGTGATGGGGCTGCACCATGCCCGCGAACTAATCACAGCAACCTTCACCATGGGGCTTATTTCAGCGTTGACGCAAGGCTACGCTGCCCGCGATCCGAACATCGTAGGACTTCTGGACAGCAAGGAAGTTTGGGTCATGCCAGTTATCAACCCCAACGGATATGAACAAGCGGTCGTTCAGCAAGATGATTGGAGAAAGAATAAGCGTCGGATCACGCCGACCCAGCAAAGGGTGGGCGTTGATCTCAATCGTAACTACGGTTTCGAACACGCAACTTCACTTACCAACGCCCAACGAACGGCTCTAAACGGAGACGGCCAGTCTAGTAACGGGATTACGAACACTGGAGCATTTGATTTCGATAGCTATCAGTATCCGGGAACGGCGGCATTTACAGAAGTTGAAACTCAGGCTGTGCGCGGTTTAGCGCACAGTCAGTTCGCTGGCGAAAACCCGCGGCAGGTAGATGGCCTCACGTGTTCCCTTTCTTGGCATACGTACTCCGGGAGCGTTGGACATCCGATGGGGCACAAGCCGGTCATATCGCCAAACACAGGCCTGACTACGGCCGACAGGGGCACTCTAGGTGCTATTACGGCCGATGTTGCTACTGCGTCTGGATACAAAAATATTTTCGATACGTTTGAAGACCAGCGCATAGCGAAGGGGGACCCTCTAGATGGTTACCCAACCTTCGGCGACTCTGACGATTGGCTCTACAAGGACGGCCAAACATTTTCTCTTCTCATCGAAGGGTACTCGGCCACCGAAGGGATGATTAACTCTTCCTATTACCCCAAGACGGCAGCAGAGCGAGATGCGGTAACTTCGCACAACATAAGCGGAGCGCTTGCGCTCATTCGAGACTGTCGCTTGTAGCACTCAGCCGTGCGGGCCGGCCGGCCATCGCCATCCATCTCGCCGCGATGCCTAGAAGTGGTAAGAAACGTGGTAACGAGCTGCGTAAATTGTCGTCCGCGAGGTGTTTAGCCCGGAGGCTCCGCGTCGTTCGATTCCCGCCGCCGGACGCGGATCACAAGTTGTGAGATCACAATTCGCCCCGTGTGATTCAGGAGCCCAAAGGTTTCGAGGCAGCACGAGTCGGTGTCGCCCTAGAAAAGGTCAACTGAACATGAAAATGTGGGTAAATAGTGGGGTAAAAACATCAGTATCACGCTAAGTCTTTGATCTTACTTGATAATTGGCGGAGAGAGTGGGATTCGAACCCACGATAGGCTTTTGACCTATACACACTTTCCAGGCGTGCGCCTTCGACCGCTCGGCCATCTCTCCGATTTGATTACGCCTACAGCGTCACCTTCAACTGCTCGAGAATCGCGGGATTCTCCAATGTCGACACATCCTGCGTGATCTCCTCGCCCTTGGCGATTGACCGTAACAGTCGGCGCATGATTTTTCCCGAACGCGTCTTGGGCAGGTTGTCTCCGAACCGAATGTCTTTCGGTTTGGCAATCGGGCCGATTTCCTTGCCGACCCAATCGCGCAGCTGCTTCGCGATCTTCTGCCCGTCTTCGCCGCTCGGGCGCGTTTGCTTGAGCACAACGAACGCGCAGATCGCCTCGCCCGTTGTCGCATCGGGGCGGCCCACCACGGCCGCCTCGGCCACCAGTGAATTGGATACCAGCGCCGATTCGATCTCCATCGTTCCAAGCCGATGGCCGGCGACATTGAGCACATCATCGATCCGGCCCATGATCGTGAAGTACCGCGTGTCCTTGTCGCACACAGACCCGTCGCCCGCGAGGTAGAGCTTTCCGCCCAGCTCTTCAGGGTAGTACGACGTCTTGTAGCGCTCGGGATCTCCCCAGATGGTGCGAATCATCGACGGCCACGGGCGCTTGATCACCAGCAGCCCACCCTGCCCGTTCGGGACATCATGACCGGTCTCATCGACGATCGCCGCCATGATTCCGGGCAACGCCAAAGTCGCCGAACCCGGCACTGTCGGCGTAGCCCCGGGCAGCGGCGAGATCATGTGGCCGCCTGTCTCGGTCTGCCACCACGTGTCGACGATCGGACAACGGCCGCCGCCAACCGTTTCGTGGTACCACATCCATGCTTCGGGATTGATCGGCTCGCCGACGCTGCCCAGTACGCGCAATCGCGACAGGTCGAACTTTTTCGGCAGATCACCCCCCGCCTTGATCAGTGAACGGATCGCAGTCGGCGCGGTGTAGAAAATGCTGACGCCATGGTCCTGGCACATCTTCCAAAAGCGGCCGGCATCCGGATACGTGGGTACGCCTTCGAAGATCACTTCTGTGGCACCGACTGCCAGCGGCCCATAGCAGACGTACGTGTGACCGGTTACCCAACCGACATCGGCCGTGCACCAGAAGACATCGGACGGCTTGATGTCGAACACCCATTTCATTGTCAACGCGGCCCACAGTAAATAGCCGCCGGTTGAATGCTGCACACCTTTGGGTTTACCCGTCGAACCCGACGTGTAAAGGATGAACAACGGGTGCTCGGCGTTAACCTGCACCGGATCGCACGTGCTCGGCTGGTTTGCCATTACGTCGTGCAACCAGCGATCGCGACCCGGTGTCCAGGCTACATTGCCGCCGGTGCGCCGGTAGACGATCACATTGCGCACCTTGTCGCAGCCGCCCATCGCAAACGCATCGTCGATCGCCGGTTTGAGCGGAATCGCCTTGCCGCCCCGCAGCTGCTCGTCGGCGGCGATGATCAGCGTCGCGCTCGCATCGATCACCCTTTCGTGCACGCTCTTCGCCGAAAACCCGCCGAACACGACCGAGTGCGTGATACCCAGACGGGCGCACGCCTGCATCGCGACCACCGCCTCGATCGACATCGGCATGTAAACGATCGCGCGCTCGCCTTTCGCATGTCCAAGCGCCTGAATGCCATTGGCAAGCTGACAAACCTGGGCGTGCAATTCGCGGTAAGTGATCTTCGTGACCTGGCCGTCGTCAGCCTCGAAAATTATCGCGACCTTGTCAGCATTGCCATTGGTCAGGTTGCGGTCGAGACAGTTGTAAGATGCGTTCAGCTCGCCGTCGTGAAACCACTGGTAGAAAGGCGCGTTTGATTCATCGAGCACCTGAGTGAAAGGCTTGCTCCATTCCAGATTTTCTTTGGCCAGGCGCGCCCAGAAACCCGTGAAATTCTGTTCCGCCTCGGCACACAACGCCTTGTAGGCGTCCATGCCCGATACGTTGGCCTGTTTGACGAATTCCGCACTTGGCGGGAAAGTACGGTGCTCGTGCAGGACCGACTCGATATTGCCCATTTCTTCTTATCCTCCTCGGCGCGACAGCGTGCTTTGGAACGTCTCCGCCGCGAATCATATCTGCCTGGAAATTGCGGCTCGCCGTGCTCGACCCGATCGGTCTGTGCGAGTTCGACAGCCGGAAAAGGCAGCCAAATCACAAAATAGTGGCGACGAGGCCACGCTAAACAGGTCCAGGCCGCGCAGGATGGGCGAACTTCGCGTCGACAAGCCGGATGCTGACTCGGGTAAGCGGCGATCTGAAGGCCGCTCGTCGGCAAGTTCGAAAGATGAACCGACGTGGCATTGCGCTAAGGCCGCCATTTCAGCCGATTGACTGCTGGTGGGCGCGGTAGATTTTGTTCAGCCCGCTTGCGTTGATGCCATGAAGCGTCACTACAAACCGCCACCCAGAGGTAAACCGTCTGTTGCAACGGCAGCCGTCATCGCGATGATGGTCGCCGGCGGCGTATATGCAGCGTGGGAGCACGCACCAAATATCACGCTGCCAACGCGCACCGTGCCCGACGCGCCTCGCTCGTCCGCGAAGAGCGAGCCGCTTTACACACCGTCGTCAATGCCCAAGGCCACCGATCCTGCGCCGCGATCAAGAACTGCGATAGCGCGCCAGTACGGCGCGGGCATTTATCGATGTGTAGAGGCGAACGACTCGGTAACTTACTCAGACGCGCCGTGCGCCGACGGCAAACTCGTCGACACCAAGCCGACGTCAAGCGGATTTTCGGAAAACTGGTCGATCAGTGTAAAGCAGCGTTAAAAGTTCGCGACGCTCCCGCCGTCGCGCGGCGGCCGAAGTGGCTCAGTCAACGCAACTTCTCAGCAGAGGTTTGATTACCGGCGAAGGGCGTGAGCGATGTGCATCGTTTGGGCGGAGTAGTTCGCCGCCCGCACATCTCGTACTAGCATGCCGTTCATGGTTGTGCGCGTCGGCCTCTGCGGCTTCACCCTATCTATGCGCGATTACGCGCTTCACTTTCCAGTGGTGGAAATCCAGAACACATTCTACGAGCCGCCGCGTGACAGTGTGATAAAAAACTGGCTCAGCACTGCTGCCCCATCACTCGAATACACAATGAAAGTTTGGCAGCTGGTCACGCACGCTGCGAGCAGTCCGACGTACCGGCGAATGAAGCGTGCGATCGACTCGACCGAAGAACCCGGTTTCTTTCGCGAATCCGACAGTGTCGATCAGGGGTGGCAGCGTTCCGTTGAATGTGCAAACCTGCTGAGCGCGAGCGCGATGCTATTTCAATCCCCCGCAAGCTTCCGACCCGAGCCTGATAACGTGCGGCGCATGCGCACGTTCTTCGAGCGCATCGACCGACCGCGCGCCCGCTTGCTGTGGGAACCGCGCGGTGCGCAGTGGGCGGCCGAGCGTGGCCTCGCGTTGTCTCTGTGTCGCGATCTTAATTTGACTTACGTCGTCGACCCGTTCGTCACGCAGCCGGCGACGCGATGCTCCGTGTACTGGCGGCTGCACGGCATCGGAAGCTCGCGTCACTCCTACACCGACGCCGAGCTGACCCAGCTGCAGCAGATGCTGGTCGATGCTGAACCTGCAGGGGTCGCCTACGTCATGTTCACAACCTGCCGCGCATCGGCGATGCCAAACGGTTCTCTCGCATTATCAGCGAGCAATCGATCTGATAGACGCGTCGGTCGTCGCGGCAGCTACGTGGTCGACAGCAAGTGCCCTGACCGCGGCCGCCTTGTCGCAGGCTGCCGTGCCAGTGCATCGACTCTCTTCGCACCGTAGGCGGGACTACGAGGCTCCGATCGGGGACGAGAGCAGCCGCGCGGGTCAACGCGCCGTCTCCGGATGCGTGATTTGCGAGGCCCGCAAAGTTGCCGATAACATCGCCATTTAAGCCGATGGCAAGTATCAGCAACCGAGAGTTGCAGTGGGGCGTGCCAGCATCAACCACATTCTGATCGCGCGAGGCCTGCGCGCCTTCGGCGACGGCTTCGTGAGTTTGCTGTTGCCCCTCTATTTGCTTGAGCTCGGTTTCGGACCCGTCGAGGTCGGTTTAATCGCCACCGCGACGCTGCTCGGATCCGGCCTGCTCACACTGCTTGTGGGCCTGCGCGCTTACCGCTATCACACCCGCACGCTATTGATTGCCGCCACGATCCTGATGGCGGCAACCGGCACCGGATTCGCGGTGGTAACGCAGTTCTGGCCGTTACTGCTGATCGCGATCGTCGGCACGCTGAATCCTTCGAGCGGCGACGTCAGCGTGTTCTTGCCGCTCGAACACGCGGTGCTTTCGCAGCTCGTTAGCGATCGCGATCGAACTGCCGTATTCGCACGCTATAGCTTGGTTGGATCCCTGATGGCCGCGCTCGGATCGCTGGCTGCAGCAGTGCCCGCACTCACCGCGGTAACGCTAAGTATTTCGATGACGACAGCGCTGCAGTCGATGTTCGTGTTCTATGGCGTATTGGGCTTACTCGCAGCATTGGCCTACCGTGGGTTACCGGCTTTTATTGAATCAGAGGCGCGCCCGCCGAGCACACCGCTCGGC
>JBDUCU010000134.1:0-7284 GCA_040003315.1 Burkholderiaceae bacterium
GCCACGTTCGGAATCGAACCGGTCGCCGACGCGGATCGGCAGATATGAAAAAACGGTGCCGGGCTCGGTGCGCTGAACACCTTCAACGCGGATGTCGCGCACCACGAATTCCTGAGCGGACGCCGATACGCACCAGGTGGCGATCAGAGCAGCGGCAATACCGCGCAGAGCCGGGCGCAAAGTTGCGGGCATCCTGCGCCGTTCTTCAACGCGGCGGTTCAACTGACTTGTCCCCGTCTTAATTATTCGAAGAAATCAGGAAAGCAGCCGCAACACGTCGTTGTAAAGCGCCAGCATCGTGAGAAGTCCGAGTAGTGCAACGCCTGCGCGCTGTCCCCACTCGACAACCCAATCTGCAGGCGGGCTGCCCTTGAAAATTTCAATCAGATAATACAGGAGGTGTCCACCGTCGAGCATCGGAATCGGCAACAGGTTGAGCACCGCGAGACTGATCGACACCAGCGCCAGAAAGCCCAGGAAAGCTGCGAGTCCGATGCGCGCGGTTTGTCCGGCGTAATCAGCGATCGTCACGGGCCCTGACAAATTTTTCCATGATGCTTCGCCGGTCAGCATCTTGCCCAGCATCTTGATCGAGAAGACCGCCGTGTCCGCCGTCTTCTGCACCGCTCGTGGAATGCTTTCGAGCGGTCCATATTGAACCTTGATCGGCGGCAGTCGATCGCTCAGCTCCGCGCCGATGCGGCCGAATGTATTCGCACCCTCGGTGATCAGGGCCGGTGTCACTGTCAGACGAAGCAGCGATGCCTCGCGCTCGACGCCAAGATCTATCGGGCGGTCGGCCGATTCGCGAATCAGCGAACGCAGCCGACCAGCCGAGTCGAGCCGTTCGCCGTTGACAAGAACGACACGATCACCGCTGCGCAGACCCGCCCGCGCCGCGGGACTTGCCTCGGTAACCTGACCGATCCGCGTCGGACCGCTGTACAAAACAAACCCGAGGCGCCCGACGAGGTCGCCATCGAGATCTTCCGCAGCAATCGCGGTCGGCTGGATCGTGATTTCGCGGCGGCGCCTGTCCGCGCCTTCGACTTCGAGGGCAATCGGCTCGATTGACACTGCACGCTGCAGCAGCAACCAGCGCAACTCGTTCCACGAGCGCACTGGGTTGCCCCCAACTTCGAGCACTGTGTCGCCGGCCAGCAGCCCGGCCCGCGCGGCCGCGGTTGCCGGCGGCGGAGTTCCCACCACAGGGTTGGGCTCGAACACGCCAACGACGCTAAGGAACCAGTAGACAGCCACCGCGAGCAGCAGGTTGGCAGCCGGGCCCGCAAGCACGATGGCGATGCGATTGAAAATCGGCTGGCGATTGAAAGCACGCGGCAGGTCGGCCGGCGCAATCGGCAAACATTCCGGATCGCGCTCGTCGAGCATGCGCACGTAGCCGCCCAACGGTAGCGTTCCCAGGACCCACTCGGTCCGATCCGCGCCTCGCACCCACCGTGCAATTGGGCGGCCAAAGCCAATCGAAAATCGGAGAACCTTGACGCCCGATTTTTTGGCGACCCAGTAATGACCGTACTCGTGAATCACCACCAGGATGCCGAGCGTGACAAGAAACGCAGCAAGCGTCGTCAGCAGTGTCATCGGACTTTTTCGGTCACCAGTTCGCGGGCCCGCTCGCGAGCCTCCCGGTCGATGTCGAGCACGTCATCGATGGTGCTGGGCGGGGGCGGATCGTAGCTTTCGAGCATCTGTTCGATCGTCGGCGCGATATCGGTAAAACGCAACTGCTCTGCCAGGAACGCTTGGACCGCGATCTCGTTGGCAGCGTTCAACACAACGCTGGCCGCTCCGCCGTGCGCGAGACAAGCATAAGCGTAGTCGAGACAGCGAAAGCGGCGACGATCAGGCGGCTCGAAAGTCAGCGGGCCCGCGGTGGTCAGGTCGAGCCGCCGAGCCCCGCTGGCAATCCGCTCGGGCCACGCCAGCGCATACGCCAGCGGAGTGCGCATGTCTGGCGTTCCCATTTGAGCGAGCAACGATCCGTCGGCAAACTCCACCATCGAATGCACCACGCTTTGCGGGTGAATAACGATATCGATGCGCTCAGCCGGTATCCCGAACAACCAGCTAGCCTCGATCACCTCCAGGCCTTTGTTCATCAACGTGGCCGAGTCGACCGAAATTTTGCGGCCCATCACCCACTTGGGGTGTGCACATGCCTCATCGGGCGTCACATACCCGAGATCATCGCGGTTCAGAAAGGGCCCGCCCGACGCGGTCAGGATCAGCCGTGCACCGATCCGCTCGGCCTCGCGCACGCCCGAAAGACACTGATGGATTGCGTTGTGTTCACTATCAACCGGCAACAACACGCCGCCGCCGCGATGCACTGCCGCCATCAGTAGCGCGCCGGCACACACGATCGCCTCCTTGTTGGCCAACAGCAGCCGCTTGCCAGATTCGGCTGAAGCCAGCGTAGGCTCGAGTCCGGCTGAGCCAACGATGGCGGCGAGCACGGTATCGCACTCGGGTGTCTGCGCGACGTCGATCAGCGCGCGCCGACCGCCGCGGGCGCGCGTACTTGCACCGCGGGCACGCAGCGCGTCGTGCAAAGCTCGCTCGAGCGCCGGCTCGCCGATCACCGCGACGTCTGCGTCAAATCTTGCTGCGATATCGGCCAGATCATCGACGTTGGACTGCGCAGTGATCGCGTGCAGGCGGTAGCGCTGCGGATGACGCGCGATGACATCCAGCGCGCTGGCGCCGATCGAACCGGTCGCACCGAGAATCGTGATGCTGCGCGCTGTGCCCGTCATCAGCGAACCAACCATTGGACAAGGAATGCGGCGGGAAGCACCGGCACCATCGCATCGACGCGATCGAGAACGCCTCCATGGCCGGGCAGCAACTGGCTGCTGTCCTTCACGCCCGCCTGTCGTTTGAGCAAACTTTCATAGAGATCGCCAGCCACTGACAGAACGACGAGCCCCGCCATAAGGAGCAATGCAAGCACGGCGCCTCCCGCGCTGAACAAGCCGTTCGAATAGATCGGCGCTGCCGGCGCAAACTGTTTGACTAGCATGGCGGTGATCAGCACCGCACCCACCGCGCCGATGACTCCAGCCCAGGTCTTGCCGGGACTGATATGAGGGGCGAGCTTGCGATGCCCGAATGCTCGCCCGGCGAAGTACGCCGCGGTATCGGCAATCCAGACAATCAGAAGGACCGACAGCAGCACGATCGCACCCTGGAAGAGCAACGAAACCAGCGCGAACCATGCGGCCAATACCAGCAGCAGAGCGAGCGCGATTCCAAGCCCTCGCGGCGCACGCAGGGCGATCGCATTTGGCTGCATCAACACTGCGGTAATGACCAGCCACAGCGCGCACGCCAGCACACTGAGCGGAAATGCAACGACCGCGATCACATCGCGCGATGCGATAGCGACGTACAGCAGAACCACCCCGACGATTGCCGCCAAAGTCATCGAGACCTTCCGCGAAGCCCCCGTCAATTGCAGCCATTCGGCCAGCGCGAATCCGAGCACCACGGTCGCAACGATTGCAAACGCCGTCGGCGACCAGGCGAGCGAACCCATCACGACTGCGATCAGGATGACCGCGGTGACGACGCGCGTTATCAGCACGCGAGCTCCCAGGGGAAGCTATGCTGCATCGGCGATCGAGTTGCGGTGTTCCACCTGCTCGCCGGTCATGCCGAAACGGCGCTGACGCGTCGAAAACCACTGGAATGCGCGATCGAGTTCGACAGCGTCGAACTGCGGCCAGAGGGTGTCGCAGAAGTACAGCTCGGCGTAGGCCAGTTGGTAAAGCAGGAAATTGCTGATGCGCTTCTCGCCGCCGGTGCGAATCAGCAGGTCGGGATCGGGCGCGAATGCGAGCGCCAGACCGGATTGCAGTTCGCGCTCGGTCAACATGATGTTGTCAGCGCCCGCCGCAAGCTGCGCATTGGCCGCTGTGCTGGCGGCCCGCGCAATGTCCCAGCGACCCCCGTAGTCGGCGCAGATCGTCAACTGCAGCTTGTCATTGTGCGCTGTGCGCGTTTCCGATTCGACGATCAGGCGGCGCAGCTCGGGATCGAACTGCTCGCGGTCGCCAATCACCCGGACCCGGACTCCGAGCTCGAGCAGCTTGTCGATCTCGCGCTGCAGGGCATAGACGAAAAGCTTCATCAGCATCGATACTTCATCGGGTGGGCGGCGCCAGTTTTCGGAGCTGAAGACAAATAGCGTCAGGAACTGCACACCGCGCTCTCCGCACGCTTGCAACGTGGTCCGCACCGCATCTACGCCGCGCGAATGACCGGCAACTCGGGGCTTGCCCTGCGCGGTGGCCCAGCGACCGTTGCCGTCCATGATGATCGCGACATGGCGCGGAATCCGCAGTTGGGGATCTACTGCGCTCGACGGAGCTTTCGCACGCACGTTCGGTTCCCCAAGCCGGTCCTGACCGTCAGACGGTCATGACCTCTTTTTCCTTGTCGGTCCCGAGCTTTTCGATCTCTGCGACATAACGATCGGTGAGCTTCTGGATCGATTCTTCCGCGCGACGGTCGTCGTCTTCGGAGATCTGTTTTTCCTTCAGCATCTCTTTGACCTGGTGATTCGCATCACGGCGCAGGTTGCGAACCGCGACCTTGGCGTTTTCACCCTCGTGCTTGACGATTTTGACCAGCTCTTTTCTGCGCTGCTCGGTCAGCAGAGGCATCGGCACCCGCACGATGTCGCCGCTGGTAGCGGGGTTCAATCCGAGGTCCGACTCGCGGATCGCCTTTTCCACCACCGGGATCATTTTCTTTTCCCACGGCTGGATCGTGATCGTTCGTGCATCGCCAAGTCCGAGCTGTGCGACCTGGCTCAGAGGCACCATCGAACCGTAATAATCGACCTGAATGTGATCGAGCAGACCCACGTGCGCACGCCCGGTGCGAATCTTCGCGTAGTCGTGCTTCAACGCTTCGACCGATTTCTGCATCTTCTGCTCGGCCGATTTATGAATCTCCGCAATGCTCATCGACAGTCCTCGCTCTAAACGTGAACCAGCGTGCCTTCGTCTTCTCCGAGAACGACGCGCTTCAGCGCGCCGGCTTTCGCGATATTGAACACCTTGATCGGAAGCTTCTGATCGCGGCACAAGGCGAACGCGGTGGCGTCCATGATCTGAAGCTTGCGCGCCAGCGCATCGTCGAAGCTGATGGTCGAGAAACGTGTCGCAGCAGGGTCTTTCTTCGGATCGGCGGAGTAAACACCGTCAACCTTGGTTGCCTTCAGAACGATTTGCGCGCCGATCTCTGACCCGCGCAGCGCCGCGGCAGTATCTGTCGTGAAAAATGGATTGCCGGTGCCGGCCGCGAAAATCACGACCTTGCCTTCTTCCAGGTAGCGCAGCGCCTTCGGGCGAATATAAGGCTCGACCACCGCCTCAATGGTCAGCGCTGATTGCACGCGCGCTTCGACGCCGGCGCGCCGCATCGCGTCCTGCAAGGCCATCGCGTTCATGATGGTCGCCATCATTCCCATGTAGTCGGCCGTGGCGCGGTCCATGCCCTCGGCACCCAACGCGACACCGCGAAAAATATTTCCACCGCCGATCACCACGGCAAGTTCGACGCCCAGCCGGACCACCTCGCCGATATCGGCAACCATCGATTCGACGGTCGAGCGGTTGATGCCGAAAGCATCTTCACCCATCAGGGCTTCACCCGACAGCTTCAGCAGCACGCGCCGGTATGCGGGCGGGGGATCGGCTTTCATCGAGTCCAAGTCCTGAGGACGAGTCGACCGGGCCGCCTCATGCATCAGGCGCGCGCCGTGGCCATTGCAGCGACCTCTGCTGCGAAATCGGTCTGCTTTTTCTCGATCCCCTCACCCACGACGTACAGGACGAAGGTACTGACCGTGGCGCCGCGTGACTTCAACAGCCGTTCGATCGTCTGCTTGCCGTCGTCTGCCTTGACGAACACCTGTCCTAGCAGCGTCACTTCGCGCAGATATTTCTGCACGGTGCCTTCGGCAATCTTGTCGAGCATCGCTTCTGGCTTGCCTGCATCGCGAGCTTTTTCTACGGCAATCCGCCGCTCTGTTTCGAGTAAATCGGGTGGAACACCGCTCGCGTCGAGTGACTTGGGTTTGCTGGCGGCAATGTGCATCGCGATATCCCTTGCCAGGTCTGGATCGCCGTTCACGATGTCAACCAGCACGCCGATCTTGCTGCCGCCATGGACATAGCTGGCCAATCGTCCGGTTGCCTTAATCCTTGAAAAACGCCGAATCGAAATATTTTCTCCGATTTTTCCAATCAGCCCGGTGCGCGTGCTTTCGACCGTCCCGTCCGCCATCTGCAACGACGACAGCGCCCGCACGTCGGAAGGGCTTTGAGTCACGATGAGTCTGGCAAGTTCGCCGGCAAAGCGCAAGAAATCCGAGTTCTTTGCCACGAAATCGGTCTCGGAGTTCACTTCGACGATCGCACCCAAGGTTCCATCAATGTGAATGGCAACCACGCCTTCGGCGGCCACTCGCGATGCAGCCTTGCTGGCTTTGCTGCCGAGCTTCACCCGCAGGATTTCCTCTGCCTTGACCGTGTCGCCGCCGGCCTCAGACAGCGCTTTCTTGCATTCCATCATTGGCGCGTCGGTCTTTTCGCGCAGTTCCTTGACCATCGCCGCGGTGATCTCCGCCATCAAACTTCTCCTACTGATATTGACCCGCTTGAAAAAAAGGGGCTTGCGCCCCTTCCAAGCCGTGTTCCAAATCTGCCTATTGCCGCTCGTCGCTGACTTCGACGAACTCTTCGCCGTTGTCGTTGGCCGCGGCCTGAACCACCCCTTGCAGCGCCGCCGCCTTGCCTTCCAGCACGGCATCGGCAATTCCGCGGGCGTAAAGGCGCACCGCCCGGCTCGAATCGTCATTACCCGGGATCACATAGGCAATGTTCTCAGGCGAGTGATTGGTATCGACCACCGCCACCACTGGAATGCCGAGCTTGGCCGCCTCAAGTACTGCAATCTTGTGATATCCGACGTCGATGACGAACAATGCATCCGGCAACGCATTCATATCCTTGATGCCACCGATGGCCTTGTTATGTTTCTCGATCTCGCGCTGAAAATCGAGCGCCTCTTTTTTGGACATGCGCTCAGTGCCGTTGTCCGCAATGATCTGCTCCATCTCCTTCAACCGCTTGATGGACACTTTGACGGTCTTGAAGTTGGTCAGCATGCCGCCCAGCCATCGCTGATCGACAAACGGCATGCCGGCGCGCTGGGCCTCTTCGACAATCGTCTCGCGCGCCTGGCGCT
>JBDUCU010000135.1:0-7283 GCA_040003315.1 Burkholderiaceae bacterium
GCGGGTGTCGTTCAATGGCAGGACCTGAGCTTCCCAAGCTCAAGACGTGGGTTCGATCCCCATCACCCGCTCCACAATGTGACGTATGGATGAATCAGTGATTTCGGTGGCCGTCAATGGGCAGACGCGTCGCTTGCCAGGCGCCAGCACCGTTTTGCAATTGTTGACGGAATTCAACATCGCTGGCAAGCGCATCGCGGTCGAGCGCAACGGCAATATCGTGCCGAAGAGCCTGCATGCCTCAACCGCCTTGGCTGATGGCGATCGGCTTGAAATCGTCGTCGCTGTCGGAGGTGGGTAATGCCTGACGACATGCTGCGGATCGGTGGACGCAGCTTCAGCTCGCGCTTGCTGCTCGGCACCGGCAAATATAGGGACCTGTCGCAGACGCGCGCGGCGGTCGAAGCCAGTGGCGCGCAGATCATCACGATCGCAATCCGGCGCAGCAATATCGGCCAGATGCCGGGGCACCCGAACCTTCTGGATGTGTTGCCGCCGTCGAAGTACACGCTGCTTCCGAACAGTGCCGGCTGCTTCACAGCCGACGACGCAGTGCGCACGCTGCGGCTCGGTCGCGAACTGCTCGACGGACATACGCTCACCAAACTCGAGGTGCTGGGCGATCCGCAAACGCTTTATCCAAACATGCCGGAGACGATCAAGGCAGCAGAAACGCTGGTGCACGAAGGGTTCGAGGTGATGGTTTATTGCAGCGATGATCCGATTCAGGCGAAAACGCTGGAATCGATCGGGTGCGTCGCGATCATGCCGCTGGCATCGCTGATCGGCTCGGGAATGGGCATCCTGAACCCCTGGAACATTGAACTGATTCTCTCCAGATCCAGCGTGCCAGTCGTGGTCGATGCCGGAGTCGGAACCGCCAGTGACGCGGCAATCGCGATGGAGCTCGGCTGCGCCGGAGTGCTGATGAATACCGCCGTGGCTCAGGCGCGCGAACCGGTACTGATGGCGAGCGCGATGCGCAAGGCGGTCGAAGCGGGGCGCGAGGCATTCATGGCTGGGCGCATGGAAAAAAAACTATACAGCGCGAGCGCCAGCTCGCCGACGGTTGGCGTGATAGCTCCCAGCAAGGCGGCATAAGCCGCTAGTTTGACGTCGCCTCAGTCGCTGCATCCACCATCGTGCGCAATGGACAATTCAGCCCCGCCAAAGGCGCGGCTACCTGCATTGTTAGTGCCTCCGCCACGCACTGAGGTCGACAGGCCGCACCGACCGATTCGCAGCTACGCGCTGCGACGCGGCCGGATCTCCGCGGCTCAGCAGCGCGCTTTCGAGCAATGGTTTTCTGCGTTCGGCGCTCCTTACACCCCCTCCGAAATTGATCTCGGCAAATTATTCGGACGTGCCGCTCCGACGGTGCTCGAGATCGGTTGCGGCATGGGCGAAGCCACTGTGACAATCGCGCAGTCTCGCCCCGACGTCAACTTCCTTGCGATCGAAGTCTTTAGGGCCGGCGTAGGCGCTCTGTTGAAAAGCATCGACGAGGCGCAGATCACAAACATACGAATCATTCATCACGATGCGGTAGAAGTCGTGCGCGACATGCTTGCACCTGCGGCGTTAAGCGGCATTCACGTTTATTTTCCAGACCCCTGGCCGAAAAAGAGGCACCACAAGCGACGATTGTTGAAGCAGCCGTTCGTGCAGTTGCTGGTCAGCCGTCTGGCACCGACCGGCTACCTGCATTGCGCAACCGATTGGCAGGACTACGCATCGCATATGCTCGAAGTGCTCAGTGAGGAACCTGGCCTGCTGAACCTGCACCGCGGTTACGCACCGACGCCCGAAAATCCATTGTGTGCTCGGCCAATGACCAAGTTTCACGCGCGCGGCGACCGGCTCGGGCACGCAACGTGCGATCTGGTGTTCATTCGACGACCGCAGGGATGAATTGCAAAACGCACCGTGCGCAACGAAACCACCGAAAAAGCATTGGCCGAGAAGCCGGCGCTGATGTTTTTGCGACGCGAGACTAAGCGCGCTACGAGGTCGGCTGCACCGAACAACGCTGGGACCCGCCGGGGGCCTGCGCCGCGTCAGCCCGCGCAACGGCATCCAAAAACTCCGATTCGTCGGCAAACACTGCGCGATCGGCGGCCCACGCCCGCAGAGCATCGATCTTCTCTGCCATGATCACCGACAGCGGCCGCGTACGCTCGATCTCGGCCAGGATGTCTGCCGGGCGCAATGTCTCCGATCGTGCGCGCGCTTCAAATAACGCCGAGACGATCGCCTGTTCGATTTCGGCGCCTGAATATCCTTCCGACACACGCGCGAGCCCGGCCACTTCGAACTGAGCCGGGTCGTAACCGCGCTTCTTCAGGTGAATCGCTGCTATCTGCTGTCGAGCGGCGTCGTTCGGGAAATCGACGAAAAAGATTTCATCGAAGCGTCCCTTGCGTATCAGCTCGGGCGGCAGCTGCGAAATGTCATTTGAGGTCGCGATGATGAACACCGGCTCGGTGCGCTCGGACATCCACGTCAGCAAACTGCCCAGCACGCGCCGCGACACACCGCCGTCCCCGTCTCCACCATCGACCGAAATTCCCTTTTCCACCTCGTCCATCCAAAGTACACAGGGCGACATGGCATCGGCAGCCGCGAAAGCATTGCGCAAATTGCGCTCGGTCTCGCCGTAGTACTTGTTATAAAGCGCTCCAAAATCGAGCCGCATCAGCGGCACACCCCATTCGCCCGCCACCGCACGCGCGGCAAGGCTTTTTCCGCCACCTTGCACGCCGAGCAACACGATTCCTTTGGGCCTATCGATGTTCTGCGCGGTCGGATCCAGAAACGGCTTGTGCCGAAGCGAGATCCAATGCTTGAGTCGTTCGAGGCCACCGACATCGGCGAACTTGAGCTTGCTCTGTTCGTATCCGAGTGACGCCGCGCCGCCGAGTGCCTCGTACTTGGTCGCCAGCACGCGTCGCACATCGTCCTGGCCGATTGCTCCGTCGTCGCGCAGCGCCTGGCGCACCAGCCGCCGCACGTCGTCCTGTTCCATCCCCAACAGATGCATGATCAGCATCTCGAGCGCCTGCTTGTCACCGCGCGGCCGTTCGCCGGTCTGCTTTTCGTACCGCTTTGCCTCGTCGTTCACCAAATCCCGAATCGCATTGCGATCGGGCAATTCCGGATGAAAGTGCGCCGCCAGGCGGAGTATTTCGGATGGCAACTCGTCGAGGCGCGGGCTGATGAACACCAGGGTGCGGGCCGATCTCGAATGCGACAGCGCGATCTCGCGAATCAGCCGCATCGAAATCGGATCCTTGAATCCGGGATGCGCATCACACAGCACGTAGATGCCGTTCTGCGCGGTCTTGTCGATGTGCTTGAGCATGTCGAGCAGATCGTTGGTTTGATAAATGGCTTCCTCGCGCCCGTATCGGCGGATACCGCACGTGATGCTCCATGTCATCAAAACCTGGCTTTCGAGGTTGGCTGCTTTCGAGAGCAGCTCCAGAATGCGCGGCTCTTCGTGCGTTTCGATCAGGATGATCGGAAAGCGGGAGCGCAGCAGCGCGCATAACTCCTCGACCTCGTCACGAACCGGCTGCATCTTCTTTGCGAGCGTTGATCAAGCGGTAGAACGACGATGGATTCGAAGGCGCACTGTTTGGTGGCGGCAATTTGTTCGCGACGATGTCGAATACAAGCTTGAGGCCGACCAGCAACAAGGCTCCGAGCAGCGGCAGCTTCAACATTCCAACCAGGATCCCGCTGCCGATCACCGACACATGCAGGATGACGATGCGACTGTACGGCGCGAACATCAGGCCGGGCAACGACGCTGAGCGAGTGCGTGTCGCAGTGATCCAGCGCACAAACGCGCTCAGATGCACTACAGCAATACCGGCGGCAGCAAACCAACCATCACGATCGGTCAGCAGATAAGCGAGCATGCGGCCGAGCGGCGCAAACAGGCCGCCGACCGTAGCGCCGAGTTCCTGCTGACCGAACAGCATCACGACGAAAACCCCGTGCACCACGGTAAACAATCCGTAATGCACGGAAAAAAAAGCTGCGAGAGCAACTGCAGCGATCATGCCCGCCGATCCAAGCCGGGCGCCGGTAATCAGCATCTTTGCAACATTGAGCACGCCAATCACGACGTTCTCAAACCAGAACAGAGCGATCACGACGAACACCGACCAGCCGAACACTAGAACGCCATAGACGATCATTGCCGCGGCGATCACGGCTAGCGCGATATCAATCCGTCGCCGCGTGGCGTCTTCGTCGTTCAGCGCGCCCACTGGACCCACCCGACGTAAGCGGTCCACAGAATCAGTGCACCGAACGCAATCCGGTACCACGCGAAGATCGTGAAATCATGGGTCGACAGATAGCGGATCAACCAGCGGATACAGACCAGCGCTGATACGAACGCGAACACCAGGCCGACCGCGAAGGTCGTGATGTCGGCCGCAACGAACTGATCACGCTGCTTCCATATCGAATACAGCCCCGCGCCGATCAGCGTCGGAATCGCGAGATAGAAACTGAATTCGGTCGCCGCCTTGCGCGACAGGCCGAACAGCATTCCCCCGATGATCGTCGCACCCGAGCGACTCGTGCCCGGAATCAGCGCCACGCACTGGGCAAGTCCGACTTTCAGAGCGTCAAGCGGCGACATGTCGTCCACCGTTTCGACTCTCGCAACGCGGGCGCCCTGCTGATCGCGCTCGCCATGGGCGCGGTGATGTCGACGCTCGACCCACAGGATGATCAAGCCACCGATCACGAACGCGAGCGCGACCGGCACCGGGTGAAAAAGAGTTGCCTTGATCAGGCTGCCAAGTGCGAGCCCAAATACAACCGCGGGCGCAAACGCAATGGCTACGTTCAGCGCAAAGCGCTGAGCCTGTCGATCGCCAAAAATGCCGGCAACGGTGGCCAACAGTCGGGCGCGGTATTCCCAGATGACGGCGAACATTGCGCCGGTCTGAATCGCGATTTCGAACGTCGCGACCTTCTCGCCCGTGAAGTCCAACAACGAGCTGGCGACGATCAGGTGACCGGTCGAGGAAACCGGCAGGAATTCGGTCAGCCCTTCGACAATGCCGAGAAGCGCCGCTTTCACGAGCAACACAAATTCCATCGGGCGCGATGTTAACGTGCCGCACGATCGGCGACGCGGTTGTCGTTCTGCTCGCGATTGTCGTTCTGCTCGCGCTTGTCGTGAACGACTGCGCTTTCGAGAACGTCGGCCAGCCTGCGGGCGAGCAATGCGGCATTGACTGCGTCGCCGCCGCGCGCCGCGTGCGACAGTGCGCTGAGCACGCCGACGTTGTCGGCGGCCCCGTTGCCATCGGGTGCCTGCCGTTGCCAGGCACCGGTCAGCCGATGCGCCTCGGCCCACAGCGCACCGAGGTTTTTCTTGTCTGCGTTTCTGCGCAGCCGCTTTGCGGCACGCACGAAGTCCGCTCGGTCGTGCGGTGTCATCGGGGTGCCGGAATTCGCGGCGGGTTTGACGCCGACTGCCACTTGATCGGTCGGGACCGTCGCCGAAAGATCGATCGCCACCCGCGACAGATCGGCCTCGAACCGCTGATTGAACTGAAACGTGATACCGCCACGCGCCGCACGCGCGACCATCACGCGCGCGCCGAAAAACTCAATGCGGCGGTCCGTCACTGAGCCCGTCTGCCCGGAACCGGCAAACGGATGCACGACGAACGGTTGAACCATGGTTGCAGCCTGCTCGTCGGTCATGCCGGTCGCCGTCAATGATGCCGACACGCGCAATTCGCGATCTTCAAGCGGGATCAGGGCCAGATGCACAATCAGTTCGCCCGCTTCACTCACCTGCAACGCACTATCGATCAGGTTCGCCAGCACTCGCCGCAAGCGCGCCGCGTTGCCAATCAGTGCGATACCCTGCAGCTCGGTGTCTTCATAGCGGAATCGCAATCCCTTGCGCTGTGCACGTGCGGCGAGCCGGCGGATAGGCTCGCCACAGATTTCTTCGAGCGTGTATCCGCTGCGCGGCGTCGACGATTTCCCCGAAGCGTCGGGCTGGATCTCCCTCGCACGCGCGAGTTCTGCACGCAATCTGCGCTGCGACGAAATGTCGCGCGCGCTGATGACGTAGCCGATCTGTTCGCCGTTGTTGAATTCGGCGACGGTGATCTCCAGCGGAAACTGCCGTCCGTCGCGGCGCTGCGCGACCAGTTCCTGTCTGCGTCCCGACGCACGACCGCTCGCCAGATCACTGGCGAAGCTTGCGTTTTCGGGTGAGCGATGCGTTGGGGGCAGCATCACGTCGCCCAATGGATGCCCTACGAGGTCCTGCGCGGTCACGCGCAACAGCCGCTCGGCGGCGGGGTTGGCGTGCGTAACGACCCCTGCCTTGTCGAGCACCATCGATGCTTCGAGCGAGGCGGCAAATATCGCTTCCCACCCGGCCGCTTTGCCGACCAGCTCGCGCCGCTCGCGGTTCATTCGCTGCGAGGTGTAAAGAATCTCGTCCGAAAGCCGGGTCAGTTCGGTGGCCACCCGGTGCCGGCGCGTCTCCTCGGGCAGCCTACCGTCGACGCTGGCAGTAAGATCGGTCAGCCGCCGCAACGCGACCGAAATTCGACGCGACCGCAGCTCGAACGCAAGCATTGCGAACGCAACGGCAAGACTGAAGCCGCCGATGGCCGCCATCCAAAGACGCCGGTGCAAATCCATGTCGCCGAACGGGCTGAGCCAGGAGCTGGAGGCAAATGTCTGCGCAGCGAATCCGAGCGCCAGTGCGGCCACCAGCGCGCGGGCCACCAACGAATACCTCAAGGACACCGGGCGGGCCGACATGGCCCAGATGCTCGCGCATCACGGCGCTTGCGACGCCGCAATAAAGGCAATGCGACGACGCCTTTTCGAACTCAAGCGCGCGACTTCAAATCCAGTCACATTCGCGTGATGCGCGCCGAGTGGTTATTCGTACCGTAACGCTTCGATCGGCAGCAGCCTTGATGCCTTGCGCGCGGGATAGAACCCGAAAAAAATGCCGATTGCGGCAGAAAACCCGACCGCCAGAATGATCGCGAAGGGCGTGATCTCGGTGCGCCAATTGGCAAACTCCCCCACCGCAAACGATGCGCCAACGCCCAGCACAATGCCCAGCACGCCGCCGATCATCGACAGCGTGATCGCTTCGACCAGGAACTGCTTCAGGATATCCAGACCTCGCGCCCCCACCGCCATCCTCAATCCAATCTCCCGGGTGCGCTCGGTGACGCTGACCAGCATGATGTTCATGATGCCGATGCCGCCCA
>JBDUCU010000034.1:0-24033 GCA_040003315.1 Burkholderiaceae bacterium
ATGCCCGCCACCGAGCAGCCGCGCGGCCGATTCTCTTTGCAGTTGTTCGATGTACGCGACGAAATCGCCGTCTTTGGGTTCGTGCGTGTCGATCATGCTGGCAGCCTCGCCGCGATTTCGGCAATCAATCGTCGGGCCTGCGCCAGCTTGTCGGCGCGCGCAAGCGCCGTGATGCCATTGGCATCGATCAAACAGA
Source organism: Burkholderiaceae bacterium (assembly GCA_040003315.1). GTDB lineage: Bacteria > Pseudomonadota > Gammaproteobacteria > Burkholderiales > Burkholderiaceae_F > JACCZX01. The sequence goes on from JBDUCU010000034.1 coordinate 197, forward strand.
GCTCGCTTTGGTCGCTGCCGAACACGTCTTGCGCGCGGTTGGCCACCATCAGCGACACTTTCTTCGCGGCGAGCTTGCGGCGCGCATTTTCGATCACGTCATTGCTTTCGGCGGCGAAACCGACACAGTAAGGCGCATCGGCAAGCGCGGCAACCGTGGCAAGAATGTCGGGGTTGGCTGCAAACTGTAACGCGGGCGTTGCTGCTGCGTCTCTCTTGATCTTGATCGCGCTCGCATTGGCGACGTGCCAATCGGCTACCGCCGCCACCGAAACGAAGACGTCTGCGGGCAAATGCTTCATCACGGCGTCCATCATCTCGCGCGCGGTGGTGACGTCGATTCGCTGCACACCCCGCGGCGGGGTCAGACCCGTGGGGCCAGCGATCATCGTCACCTGTGCTCCCGCATCGCGCGCCGCGCGCGCAATTGCAAACCCCGTCTTTCCCGACGACAAATTGGTGATGCCCCGCACCGGGTCGATCGGCTCGAACGTCGGGCCCGCAGTCAGCAGAACCCGTTTTCCCGCAAGCGTCTTCGGCTGAAAGAACCCGACGATGTCTTCCAGCAACTCGCCTGGCTCGAGCATCCGTCCCAGACCGACTTCGCCACACGCTTGCGCGCCGCTCGCGGGGCCTAAAATTGCGACGCCGTCGGTCTGCAGCCGCGAAACGTTGCGCTGGGTGGCGGGGTTCTCCCACATTTCGACGTTCATCGCCGGAGCGACCAGCAATGGCGTGCGCGCACGATCGCGCGCCAGCGTCAGCGCTGACAATAAGTCGTCTGCAAATCCGTGCGCGACTTTGGCAAGAAAGTGCGCCGTCGCCGGCGCGACGATGATTGCATCGGCATTGCGAGTCAGCTCGATGTGGGGCATCGCGTTTTCGACACCGCTTCGCCACTGCTCGGTCTCGACCGCGCGGCCGCTCAATGCCTGCATCGTCGTCGCGCTGACGAACTGCTGCGCACTGGCGGTCATCACTACCTGGACCGTGGCGCCTTCGTCCTGCAATCGCCGCACCAGTTCGCAAACCTTGTACGCGGCGATGCCGCCGGTCATCCCGACGAGCAAATGTTTGCCCTGAAGCTGCATCGCTATCGGGCGCGCCGCACCCGGCGCAGCTCGTCGATGATCAGCAGCGCGGCGCCGCCCACGATCGAACTGTCGGCCAGATTAAAGGCGGGAAAGTGCCAGTCGTGCCAGTGAAAGTCGAGAAAGTCGATGACATGGCCATACGCAATCCGGTCGATCACGTTGCCGACCGCTCCGCCCAGGATCATCGCCAGCGCTAACGCAAACAGCCGCTGTTGACCATGCCGCGCCAGCATGTACAGGATGAAAACGGAGGCGGCCACAGCGATCGCAACGAAAAATCCGCCCTGCCACCCCGATGCGGTCGCCAGGAACGAAAATGCCGCGCCTTTGTTGTAGGTCAGGATCAGGTTGAAAAAATCCGTGATCGGCAGCACCTGACCGAACTCGAACCGTCGCTCGATCGTGATTTTCGTCAGTTGATCGAGCAGGATGACGCCGATCGCAACGGCGAGCCACGGCAAAATGCGTTGCCACCAGGTCGGTTGCTTGACGAATGACATCAGGCGAATGTCCGCTGCTCGCTGGCGCCGAACAGGTTGCTGACGCAGCGTCCACAAAGCGTCGCATGGCGCGCGTCGTGGCCGACGTCCGAACGCCAGTGCCAGCAACGCTCACACTTGATGCTCGTCGACGGCGTCACCATGATTTGCTCGTCGCTGGGATCGTCGGCCACGCGCGCGCGTGCAACCGACGTGATCAGCACAAACCTGAGGTCGTCTTGCAGCGATTGCAGCAACTCGGCGGTTTTGACGTCGGCTCGAACCTCGACTTCGGCCTGCAATGAAGATCCGATCGCGCCCTGTTCGCGCAGCGGTTCGATCCTCTTCTGCACGTCGACGCGCACCGAGCGGATGCGGGTCCATTTTTCCACCAGCGCAGCTTCATTGGGAAGCTCGACCAATGTCGGAAAGATCTCGGTAAAAATCGTTCCCGAGGTTTTCCTTTTCAGCACTTTCCACGCTTCTTCGGCGGTAAACGAAAGCAGCGGAGCCATGAGCTTCAACAGCGCTTCGGTGATCACATACAACGCACTCTGTGCCGAACGACGCGCTCTTGAATTGGCCGGCGTTGTGTAGAGCCGGTCTTTCAGAATGTCGAGGTAAAACGCACCGAGATCCTCCGACGCAAAGGTCTGCAGCCGCGCCACGATCGGGTGGTACTCGTAGCGCTCATAGTCGGCCTGCACGCGCGCCGACACCTCGCGCATCATCGCCAGAGCGTAGCGGTCAATTTCGAACCACTTGTCGACAGGCAGCATGTCGCGTTCGGGCTCGAAGTCGCTGACATTGGACAGCAGAAATCGCAGTGTGTTGCGAAGCCGCCGGTAACTCTCAACGACGCGCTTCAGTATTTCGTCCGACAGGTTGAGCTCACCCGAATAATCGGTGCTGGCGACCCACAATCGAATGATCTCCGCGCCGAGCGTATCGGCAACCTTCTGCGGCGCGATCACGTTGCCGACCGACTTGCTCATCTTGCGGCCCTGGCCGTCGACGACGAAGCCATGCGTCAACAACGCCCTGTAAGGGGGCACACCATTGAGCATGCACGATGTCAGCAGCGATGAGTGAAACCAGCCCCGGTGCTGATCAGACCCTTCGAGGTACATATCGGCTGGAAAATGCGATTCGGAGGCGTGCGAACCGCGCAGCACGGTTTGATGCGTGACGCCAGAGTCGAACCACACATCCAACGTATCGCGGTTTTTCACGTAGTGGTCAGCGTCTTCATGCAGCAACTCTCGCGCGTCGAGATCCTGCCAGGCCTCGATGCCGCCCTGCTCGATGCGTTGTGCGACTTGCTCCAGCAGCTCGTGCGTTCGCGGATGCAACGCGCCGGTTTCTTTGTGCACGAAAAACGCCATCGGAACGCCCCACTGGCGCTGCCGTGATAGCGTCCAGTCCGGACGGTTGGCAATCATGCCGTGCAGGCGCGCTTTGCCCCACTCGGGATAAAACCGCGTTATTTCGATGCCGGCCAGCGCCAGTTGCCGCAACGTCGCCGTGCCCTCGTCGGGCACGATATCCATACCGGCAAACCATTGCGACGTCGCGCGATAGATGATCGGCGTGCGGTGGCGCCAGCAGTGCATGTAGCTGTGCGTGAATTGCTCGACGTGCAGCAGATGGCCGCGAGCGCGAATCTCATCGACGATCTTCGGATTGGCGTCCCAGATTTTCATTCCGCCGAAGAGCGGCAGCGACGGCGCGAACAACCCATCGCCCTGGACCGGATTGATGATCTGGTCGTCGGTCATCCCATGTGCTTTGCACGAGATGAAGTCTTCGATGCCGTACGCCGGCGACGAATGCACGATGCCCGTGCCGGTGTCGAGCGTGACGTAGTCGCCGAGATACACCGGAGAATCACGGTCGTAGAACGGATGGCGAAAACGAATCAGCGCGAGGGTCTTGCCTGAAGTTTGCGCCAGTACGGAGCCGGTCAACGAATAGCGCGCCAGGCAGGCATCGCGAAGCTCATCGGCGAGCACCAGCAGTCCGCGTTCGGTGTCGACTAGGTCATAGCGCGCCTCAGGATGCACATTGAGCGCCTGGTTGGCGGGGAGGGTCCACGGTGTCGTGGTCCAGATCACCGCAAACACGGGTTTATCGGGCAGCTTCGGCAGACCAAAAGCAGCCGCAAGCTTCGAGCGCTCGTCGTCGCGCAGAGGAAACGCAACATCGACCGCTGGATCGTCCTTGTCCTGATATTCAACTTCTGCTTCGGCGAGCGCGGAGCCGCAATCGAAGCACCAGTTGACCGGCTTCAGTCCGCGAAAGACGAAGCCTTTGGCGATGATCTTCGCCAGCGCACGCAGCTCGTCGGCTTCGTTCTTGAAATCCATTGTCTTGTACGGACGCGTCCACAGCCCCAGCACGCCAAGACGCTTGAAATCGCTTTTTTGCCGTTCGATCTGCTGGGTCGCATGCGCCCTGGACAGAGCCTGCACCTCTCGCGTCGGAAGACTTCTTCCGTATTTCTTTTCAATCAGGATTTCGATCGGCATGCCATGGCAGTCCCAACCCGGCACGTAGTGCGCGTCGAAACCGGCCATCTGTCGGCTCTTGACCACGAAGTCCTTCAGGGTCTTGTTAAGCGCCTGCCCCATGTGAATGTCGTTGTTCGCATACGGTGGACCGTCGTGCAAGATCCATTTGGGGCGCCCGACCGACGCCACGCGGATTTGTCCGTAGACATCCTGCTCGTCCCATTCGCGCACCCATTGGGGCTCGCGCTTGGCAAGATCGCCACGCATCGGAAACGGCGTGTCGAGCAGGTTGAGTGGATATTTGCGCGTCGCCGGGTCCGGCGCAGGTTTTCGTTTTTCGTCTGGCATAACCGAATTCTCAGGTCGCGACCGCGCCGTTCAAAATCGCGCGGGCTTGCGCGGCGTCTCCGCCAATGGCGGCCGACAACTGCCCTAGTGTCTCGTACTTTTGCTCATCCCGCAGTTTCTTGACGAACTCGACCTTCGCCAGCTTGCCGTAGACCGCGTCGGCAAAATCGAACAGATGAACTTCGAGCATCCAGTCGCCGTCGTTGTCGATCGTCGGTCGCAGGCCAATACTGGCGACGCCGGGGACTGCGCGAGCGGCGAGGCCGTACACGCGCACCGCAAAAATTCCGCGCAATGCAGGGTGCGCGTGTTCGATTCGTAGGTTCAGCGTTGGAAAACCGAGCGACCGGCCGAGCTTGCGCCCGTGCAAGACGCGGCCGGTGATTGCGTACGGGCGATCGAGCAGCTCCGAGGCTCGTTGCAGATCGCCTGCAGCGAGCGACTGGCGTACCGCGGTGCTCGACACGCGCTCGTTGGCATCCTCGACGGTGGCAACGACTTCGAGCTCGAATGCACCGCGTGCTGCGTAATCGGCCAGCAGAGACACATCGCCGGCCCGCGCAGCGCCGAAGCGGAAATCATCGCCGACCACAAGCCAGCGCAGCGCGCATCCGGCCAGCAGGACGTCGTCGACGAACGCGATCGGTGTGAGCTTCGAAAAGCGCCGACTGAAATGCACAATGAATACCCGTCCGATACCGCACGCTTCAAACGCCTCCAGCTTGTCGCGCAGATTGGCAACGCGCGCCGGTGCGCGCTCCGGCGTGAAAAACTCGCGCGGATGCGGCTCGAACGTCATCACCGCCGGCACGAGCTCGCGCGCATGCGCGGCGTGCACCAGCCGCGCCAGCAGCGCCTGGTGCCCGCGGTGCACGCCATCGAAGTTGCCAATCGTCAGCGCACAAGGCGAACGATCCGCTGCGCGCGGAGTGCCGCGAAAGACCTTCATGGAATGACGAGCAAATGCCAGCCGAAACGACGCTGAAGTATACGGTTGCCGAACGCATCGTCTTGATTCTTCTAACGTTTGCACAGCATCTACAACGGTCATCAGTACAATCGAGCGATGACCAATGCCCACACGATCAGGCGCATCGTCGTGCTTGCGTCGGGGCGCGGCAGCAATCTGGATGCGTTGCTAACTGCTGCCGCTGCCGAGCATTGGGATGACCAAATGCAGGCGCGTGTCTCAGCGGTGATCAGCAACCAGGCAGACGCGCGCGCGCTCGAGGTGGCACGAGCACACGGCGTGGCCACACACATCGTCTCACATCAAACATTCGATTCACGCGCTGCGTTCGAACACGCCTTGGCCGATACGGTCGATCGCGATCAGCCCGCTTTGGTCGTGCTTGCGGGATTCATGCGAATCCTCGGTCCCGAGTTTGTGCAGCGATACGCAGGGCGGCTGATCAATATTCACCCCTCGCTGCTGCCTTCGTTTCCCGGCCTGAACACGCATCAACGCGCACTCGACGCCGGCGTGCGGATCCACGGCGCAACCGTTCATTTCGTGTCAAGCGACGTTGACGCGGGCGCGATCATCGCGCAGGCCGCGGTACCGGTGAACCCCGACGATGACGAAGCGGTTCTGGCTGCGCGGGTGCTGCAGCAGGAGCATCTGCTGTTGCCGCGCGCTGTGAGGCATGTGCTGGAGGGCCGCGTGCGGTGCCGGGGTCGCCGCGCGGTATTGCACAACGTCGCCCCCGGCCAGTTGTCTTTGCTTGCCGGATGAAGGCGAAACCGCAGCGGCCCGACAAACGTAACGCGGGCGACCGCTTCCAGCGCCGCGCGCCAGGCCCGGCGCGAGGTTCGGAGCCCGATTTCGTTCGCCGGCCGCGGCCCACATCGCGCAATTACGGTTTGCTCGACGCCGCATCGCGCAGTCGCATTACATCGCTGGTGGTCGATTCGCTGGCCGCGGTGCTTGCCGTCATTCTGAAATTCGACGGGCCGTCCGATGTGCTGCTGTCGCGGTTTTTTCGTCTGCATCCATCGCTCGGCCAGCGCGACCGCGGACTGATTGCAGAAGCGGTTTTTTCTGCGTTGCGCCGCTATGCGACTTTGGGGTGGGTGATGCAGCCAGCGCATCCTGCGCGCGCACCTCGGCTCGCCGCGCTCGTCGCGCTCGCGCGCGAGCACGGGATCGATGCGATGGACGAACGGGCGTTGCGCAGAGACCTCACCGCTGTCGCCGGCGCGCTCGCGAAGGATCTGGCGCATGCGCCGCCGGCGGTCCGTGCCGAACTGCCCGAGTGGCTCTTTGCCGAGATCGAACGCCAGTATGAGGACGCCGCGCCGCTGATCGAAGCGCTGAAAGAAAGCGCGCCGCTCGATCTTCGCGTCAACCTGATCAAGGCAACGCGAGCGCAGCTACTCGAGGAGCTCGCGGCGCATCAGGTCGGTGCGGTAGTGACGCGTTATTCACCCGACGCGATCAGGCTTTCAAGCAAGCCGGCATTGACGCAATGGCCCGCGTATCGCGAAGGGCGCATCGAGGTGCAGGATGAAGGCAGCCAGCTGATCGCCCGGCTGCTGCAGCCGCGGCGCGGCGAAATGGTGGTCGACTTCTGTGCCGGTGCCGGCGGCAAGACGTTGGCCATCGGCGCGCTGATGCGCTCGACCGGTCGGCTCTACGCGTTCGACATCAACGAAAAGCGGTTGGCCGGGCTGGGCCCGCGCCTGAAACGCAGCGGGTTGTCGAACGTGCATCCGGTGGTGATTCGCAGCGAATCTGATATCCGGGTCAAACGGCTCAACGGCAAATGCGACCGCGTGCTGGTCGATGCGCCATGTTCGGGTAGCGGGACGCTGCGGCGAAATCCGGATCTGAAGTGGCGCTTCAGCGAGACCGAGCTCGCGCGGGTCAACGACGTGCAACGCTCGGTCGTGAATGCGGCAGCTCGACTACTGAAGCCCGGCGGGCGGCTCGTCTACGCAACGTGCTCACTGCTGGCGCAGGAAAATCAGCAGATCGTCGATGCGTTTCTCGCGGACCATCCCGATTTTGCGCTGATCGCAGCAGCGACAATCCTGCGCCCGCAGTCGATCGACGTCGATCACGCGGCGCGTTTTGCGCCCTATTTTGTGATGCTGCCCCACCTGCACAGCACCGACGGCTTCTTTGCCGCAGCACTTGAGCGGCGCTAGCGCGATGCCCAATCAGCAGACTCTGTTCGAGGAGGTGGTGCGCAGCCTTCAATACGAGTTGGCGCGGCCAGCACAGGCTTGGCAACTGATTGTTATCGCGATCGCGCTGCTGGCTGCTTGGTTGTACTCGAGAATGATCCGGCGGCGGACGCATGAGCGTCTGCAGGCGGCCGTATCGGGCCATGGAATCAGAGTCGACGTCCTGAGGTTCTCGATCGCCGGCTTTCGCCGGCTCGCCTTTCCGCTCGCCGCCATAGCGCTGATTGGCGCCGGCGGTGTGGCGATGAACCTGGCTGGCATCGCGGAGCCGAAGGATATGCATCTGCTGCGGCTGGCGTTGTTGCTGCTCGGCGCGATGGCGGCGATCCGCATGTTCGTCTATGTCGTACGCCGTTCGCTATCGCGTGCGGCGTGGCTCGGCACCTTCGAACTGGCGATCGCGGCCGTTATCTGGGTCATCGTCGCTCTGCATGTGACCGGGCTTCTTCAAAACCTGATCGACTACCTCGACGCGATTCGGTTTCCGGTGGGCAAGCCGCCGCTGACGTTATGGGACATTCTGGCGGGCGTGGTCAGCGTGGTCCTGACGGTGCTAGCCGCATTATGGACTGGGTCGGTGCTCGAAGCGCAGTTGATGAACGCCAAGGCGCTGACCCCTAATTCGCGCGTCGTGCTCTCGCGTGTGATCAAAGCCGTGCTAACCGTTCTCGCGGTCTTGATCGCGCTGGCATTTGTCGGCATCGACTTGACTTTGCTATCGGTGTTTGGTGGCGCGCTGGGTGTAGGTCTGGGGCTCGGCTTGCAGCGCATCGCGAGCAACTATGTCAGCGGCTTCATCATTCTGCTCGATCGCAGTCTGTCTATCGGCGACATGATCACCGTCGACAAGTTTTACGGCTCGGTTTCGCAGATCAATGCGCGCTACACAGTTATCAAGGCGCTGGATGGCACAGAGACGATCGTGCCGAATGAGATGCTGGTCAGCACACCGGTCGTCAATCATTCGTATAGCAGCACCACGGTGCAGGTGGTCTTTAAGGTAACGGTCGCGTACGGTGCCGACGTCGACCGCGCGCTGCAGATCCTGATTGAAACCGCGGCGGCTCAATCGCGCGTTCTCGGCGATCCGGCGCCGGCGGCGTTCATCACTGACCTCGGCGCGGACGGCATCGATCTGCAGATCGGTTTCTGGATACGCGACCCGCAGCTCGGAAGCCTGCCGATACGCTCCGAGATCGCGCGTTCGGTGCTTCAGCGATTTGCTCAGCAGGGCATCGAAATCCCGTCGCCTCAGCGCGAGATCCGCTTTCGCTCGGTTCCCGACTCATTGCGCGGCATTGGCGCCGCGATCGCGCCGAACCTGAATCCGCCGCCCGATCAGATGAAAAAAGGGGTGTGAAGCCTCAGTTACCGCCGCTTGCTCGGAGCACGGTGCGTACAATGTACCTATCCACCTTGATTTGGCGCTAGGCGGCGAGGCGATTAGGCGCCGGTTCTTTGAACTATTGATCAGGATGCGGTCTCAGGGACGCATTAGAAGGAAAGTGCATGTACTTGCTTGAATTTTTGGATGGCGGCCTGCTGCAGTTCAATTGGTGGCAACTGGTGCTCGCGGCCCTCGCATTGACGCACGTCACGATCGCCACCGTGACGATCTTCTTGCATCGCAGCCAAGCTCACCGTGCTCTTGATCTGCATCCGGCCGTTGCGATGTTTTTCCGTATCTGGTTATGGCTGACGACCGGCATGGTGACCAAGGAATGGGTGGCGATTCACCGCAAGCATCACGCCAAGTGTGAAACCACCGACGACCCGCACAGCCCGCAGACGCGAGGCATCAATGCGGTGCTCTGGACCGGCGCCGAGTTGTACATCGAAGAAGCCAAGAACGCCGATACGATGACGCGCTACGGGCATGGAACGCCCGATGACTGGATCGAGCGCAACATCTTTACCCGTTTCAGCTGGCAGGGCGTCGGCATCATGGTCGGCCTCGGTCTGATTCTGTTCGGATTCGCCGGCCTTGCGATCTGGGGCGTGCAGATGCTATGGATTCCGTTTCACGCTGCGGGCGTGATCAACGGTATCGGTCACTGGTGGGGTTATCGAAACTACGATTCGCCGGACGCCAGCAACAATATCTTGCCCTGGGGCATCTGGATAGGTGGCGAGGAACTGCACAACAATCATCACACCTATCCGACCTCGGCAAAGTTTTCGACCAAGTGGCACGAGTTCGATCTCGGCTGGGTTTACATCCGCGCGCTTCAGGCGGTGGGACTTGCCAGAGTGTTGCGCGTCGCTCCCAAGCCGCACGTCGCGGAACCGAAGCGATCGATTGATCTCGAAACGTTGCAGGCGGTGATTGCGAACCGGTATGACCTGCTCGCCAAATACGCGCGTTCCGTCAAGCGCGCGCATCGCGATGAGCTGCAGCGGCTTTCGCTGTCGGGCGACGATCGCGCTCGCTTCGCCGGCTTGCGCCGCGCGCTGCGCAAAGGCGATGTGTCGCAGCTGCCGCCAGCTGAGCAGAAGTCGCTTTCAGAGTTTATGAAGCAAAGTAAAGTCATGAAGACGCTGGTTGAAATGCGCACCGAGCTGCTTGCCACCTGGGGTCGCTCATCGGCTTCGCGCGAGCAGATGCTGTCGCACTTGCAGGACTGGATCCATCGCGCCGAAGCGAGCGGCATCCACGCGCTGCAGGAAGCCGCGATCAGGATGCGCAGCTATCGGTCGGTCGCCGCCTAGGCATTCAGCCGGGTCGAAAAAAAAGCCCCGCACTGCGGGGCTTTTTTACGTGTCGAGCCGGACTACTTCAGCTTGATCTCCTTATAGGCGACGTGCTTGCGCGCCACCGGATCGAACTTGCTGAACTGCAGCTTATCTGGAGTCGTCTTCTTGTTCTTTGTCGTCGTATAAAAGTGACCGGTGCCGGCCGTCGACTCGAGCTTGATCTTCTCGCGAGCGCCCTTTGCCATCGTGCTTCCCTTGCTTCCTAGATTTCGCCGCGTGCGCGCAGATCGGCCAGCACCGGTTCGATGCCGAGCTTATCGATCGTACGCAGTGCTGCATTGGTCACGCGCAATCGCACCCAGCGGTTCTCGCCTTCGACCCAGAAGCGCCGATACTGCAGATTGGGCATGAACCGACGCTTGGTCCGATTATTGGCGTGCGAGACGTTGTTGCCGACCATCGGACGTTTGCCGGTTACCTGACATACGCGGGCCATTGAAGCTCCTTATTGCCACTGAGGCCGCTGAGCAAATTTTGCGAAGCCGCACAGTATAAAGGTTTCGGGACCCCCAAGCCATCCCGGCTACAACAGTCCGCGCTCGGCAAACGAGACGGTTGCAGCACCGGCGACGATCAGGTGATCGAGGACCTTGATGTCGACCAGCGCCAGCGCCTGCCGAAGGCTCGAGGTCAGAAGTTCGTCCGCGCGGCTCGGCTCCGCAACACCCGACGGGTGGTTGTGAGCAAAGATCACTGCGGCCGCATTGTTCTTCAACGCACGCTTGACCACTTCACGCGGATACACGCTGGTTTGGGTCAGCGTCCCGCGAAACAGTTCCTCGGTCGCCAGCAGGCGGTTCTGCGCATCCAGATATAACGCGACGAAAACCTCGTGCTCGAGACGCGCCAGCGTGAGTCGCAGATAGTCGCGCACCTTTACGGGCGACGACAGCAGCGTTTCGCGCCGCACATCCTCGTACAGCGCGCGGCGCGCCAGTTCAAGCACAGCCTGCAGCTGCGTGTACTTGGCGGGACCAAAGCCGCTGATTTCGGTTAGCTCTGCAGCGTCAGCTGCGAAGAGTCCATTAAGCCCGCCGAAACGCGCCAGCGCGTCGCGGCCCAGATCGATCGCCGAGCGTCCCGGCGTCCCGGTGCGCAGAAACACGGCGAGCAATTCAGCGTCGGACAGCGCCTGCGCACCCTGCGCCAGCAGACGCTCGCGCGGTCGCTCGCCCTCGGGCCAGTCCTTGATCGCCATCGCTTCGACCTCGACTAAACTCGTCGGCTATGAGAGTCACCGATCGTAGCGCGATGAGCGCGCAGCTCTGCTAATGAATCAAATGGAAATCGTGCTCGCCCAGCCGCGCGGTTTTTGCGCCGGTGTCGATCGCGCTATCGAGATCGTCGAACGCGCGATCGCAGTGCACGGCGCGCCGATCTATGTTCGCCACGAGATCGTGCACAACACCTACGTGGTAGAAGATCTGCGCGCAAGGGGCGCGGTGTTCGTCGACGAGCTCGATCAGGTTCCGACCGGCGGGATCGTCGTGTTTTCCGCGCATGGCGTGTCCAAGACCGTGCAAGTCGATGCTGAGCGGCGCGGCCTGCGCGTGTTCGACGCGACCTGTCCGCTGGTCACCAAGGTGCATGTCGAGGTGGCCAAGATGCGCGCTGCTGGACGCGAGATCGTGATGATCGGACATTCGGGGCACCCCGAGGTCGAGGGCACGATGGGACAGAGCGATGGCGGCATGCATCTGGTCGAAAGCCTCGAGGATGTCGAGCGGCTGGTCGTGCGAACGCCGCATCTTGCGTATGTCACGCAAACGACGTTGTCGCTCGATGACGCCGCGGCCATCATTGCGGCGCTCAAGCGCCGGTTTCCGGATATCGCAGAGCCCAAGAAGGCCGACATCTGCTACGCGACGCAGAATCGGCAGGATGCGGTGAAGTTTCTGGCGCCGCAGGTCGATGTCGTGATCGTCGTCGGCAGCGAGAACAGCTCGAATTCGACCCGATTGCGCGAAGTCGCGCAGCGATTCGGGGTGCCAGCGTACCTCGTGGACAGTGCCAGTGACCTCGACCCGGAATGGTTGCGCGATCGTCGCAGGGTTGGCGTGACGGCCGGCGCATCGGCGCCGGAAGTGCTGGTGCGCGCATTGGTCGAGCGTCTGAAGCAGCTCGGGGCGGGCAGCGTCCGGGCGCTCGATGGCGTGCAGGAAAAGGTTGTATTTCCGTTGCCGAAGGGATTGAATCCGGCAACGGTGTGATGACAAAGCATAAACGCTCGGAGACAACGATGACCTACTGGCTGCACCCCAAGTTCTTGATCGCGGTTGCCGCGTTGCTGATGGTGGTTGTAGCGCCAATCAAGGCGCAACCGGTGGAGATGGAAGGGCAGAAGTTCGAGCCGACAGTTCAAGTGGGCAACGAAACGCTCAATCTGAACGGCGTCGGATTGCGACGACGCGCCATATTCAAAGTCTATGTGGCGGGCCTTTATGTGCCCCAAAAGAGCACCAGCGCCGCGACCCTGATCGGCGACAAGGGGGCGCGGCGGGTCGCGCTGCGGATGCTGCGAGATGTTGACGCCGATAGCTTTATCGATTCGTTGAAAGATGGCTTGAAGAACAATCTTGGCGAAGCGCAACTGACAGCATTGCAGCCGCAGATCGAGTCGCTGGTCTCGACGCTGAAATCGATCGGCGAAGCCAAGAAAGGCGATGCGATCAACTTTGATTTCACGCCCGACGGCGGCACGCGTATCAGCGTCAACGGACAGCCGCGCGGCAATCCGATTCCCGGCGCGGATTTTTTTTCGGCAATGCTTCGCATCTGGCTCGGCGAGAAGCCTGCCGACGAGTCATTGAAGAAGGGCATGCTGGGGGCGTGATGTTGACGACAGACGAACTGCCTAGGCCCCGTGCGATCGTCGACACGGACCGGTTTGATGCCGTGGTGCGCCTGCCGATCGGGTGCGTCGGCGTACGCACGCACGGTGCGTACGTTCAGGAAATCTCATTCCTGCCTGAGGGTGCGCATGGCAAGGCGGCGGCCACCGAGCTGGGCAAGCGCGCGGTCGAAGCGCTGGTCGCCTATTGCGCGGACGCTTCAGTTCCGATCGCTTTGCCCTTGGCAATCGAAGGAACCGATTTTCAGCGGCGGGTATGGAACGAGATCTGCGCCATCGCGCCTGGGGCGACTCGCTCGTATGGCGAGATCGCACGCCGCCTCGGAAGCGTCGCGCGCGCGGTCGGACAGGCGTGCGGCGACAATCGCTTGCCGTTGGCGATTCCATGTCACCGAGTGGTCGCGGCGTCGGGGATCGGCGGCTTTGCGCACCGTCGCGGCGGCGCGTATGAACGCATCAAGCGTTGGTTGCTGCTGCACGAAGCCGGTTGCGTGTTGCGCCTGACGTGAGCGCGATCGGGTTGCTTGCCTAGATTCGGCTGACGATGCCGGCGCGCGCAACAACTGCGGTGCCACCGGTGGTTGTCGATGCCTCGTCCGACGACGCCTTGATCGACACGTTTGCTGATGCGATCTGGCTCGAGGACGGTCTGGCGCCCAACACGTTAACCGCATATCGGCGCGACCTCAACGGCCTGGCTCAGTGGCTTGCGCTGCGCGGTGCAGGCTTGGAGTCCGCGCGCGCCGCCGATCTTGCCCAATACTTTGCCGACAAGCATGCGTCAACGCTAGCGGCGACTGCCAATCGCCGGCTCGCGGTGTTGCGCCGTTTTTATCGGTGGGCGATCCGCGATGGGCGAGTGCCCGTTGATCCCAGCGTGCGGTTAAAAGGTGCGCGACAGCCGCCGCGCTTTCCAAAGTCGCTGTCCGAAGAACAGGTCGAGGCATTGCTGCGTTCGCCGGACACGAACACATCGTTGGGCTTACGCGACCGTGCGATGCTTGAACTTCTGTACGCAACCGGTTTGCGCGTCTCCGAGCTGGTCACGCTGACGTTGATGCAACTGTCATTGTCCGAAGGGTTGGTGCGTATCGTCGGCAAGGGCGGAAAGGAACGCATCGTTCCGCTGGGTGAAGAAGCACGCCATGCGATCGAGGCTTACCTGACAAATGCCCGTGGCGCGATTCTCAATGCGCGGGTCGCTGACGCATTGTTCGTCACACAGCGAGGGAGTTCGATGAGCCGCCAAATGTTCTGGATGCTGGTCAAGCGTTACGCTACTCGAGCCGCTATCGATGCGCCATTGAGTCCTCACGGGTTGCGCCACGCATTCGCCACACATTTGCTGAATCACGGCGCTGATTTGCGGGTCGTCCAGTTGCTGCTCGGCCATGCAGACATTTCGACCACGCAGATCTACACGCACGTGGCTCGGGCGCGGCTCAAGGCGTTGCACGCGCAGCACCACCCGCGCGGCTGATGGCTATCCCATCATCGACAGGTTGTAGTTGATGACGCAGTTGGCGGCGTTGATCGTCGCGATCGGTGCCGGCTATCTGATTGGGTCGGTGCCGTTTGCAGTCATCACCAGCGGCGCGCTGGGACTGGCCGACCCGCGCACTTATGGTTCTGGCAATCCGGGCGCGACCAACGTGTTGCGCTCGGGCAGCAAGGTTGCAGCGTTACTGACGCTGATCGGCGACGCCTTCAAAGGCTGGCTCGCTGTATGGCTTGCGTCGCACTTCGGGCCCGACTACAGCATCGCCGAGATGGGCGTCGCCTGCGTCGCGGTCGCCGTCTTTCTGGGTCACTTGTATCCGATTTTTCTACGCTTCCGAGGTGGAAAAGGTGTCGCGACCGCCGCCGGGGCGATCCTCGCGCTCAACCCGTGGCTCGCTGTTGCCGCTGCGATAACCTGGCTCGTCGTTGCGGCGCTGTATCGGTACTCCTCGTTGGCCTCAATTGCCGCTGCGGTGCTTGCGCCTTTTTATTCTGCGTTCGGCTGGGGCTTCGACGCACTCTTTGTCGCGCTTGTAGTCATCGCCGCATTCATCGTGTATCGGCATCGGACCAACATTCGGAACCTGTCCAAAGGCACTGAACGGCGCATCGGTCTGACGCAGAAAACGACCGCTGCCGGTCGCCGTTAATCGCGCGACTTCACCGCGTCGGCAAGCGACCAGCGCGGATGCACTGAGAATCCAAGCCCGTCGCCCTGCCGATGGGTGTCCCCACCCGATCGCTGCAAGGCTGCCATTCCAGCCAGCGCGATCATTGCTGCGTTGTCGGTGCACAGGTCGAGTGGCGGAAAAAATACCTGCGCATCGCGTGCGGCAACCTCGTGCTGCAGTCGTTGCCGCAACTGCGTGTTGGCGCCGACTCCGCCGGCCACGACCAGCGTCGTCAATCCGGTGTCGGTCAGTGCGCGCATTGCCTTGGTGGCCAGCACGTCAACCATCGCTTGCACGAATTCCAGTGCGATGTCGGCGCGCGCTTGTTCGCACAAATTGCTGCCGCCCGCCAGGCGAACCGCAGTCAGAACGGCTGTCTTCAGCCCGCTGAAACTGAAGTCGAGCGTGCCGCTGCCGAGCATCGGCCGCGGCAGCCTGAACGCGCCCGGAACTCCGAATTGAGCGAGGCGCGAGACTGCCGGTCCCCCTGGATAACCGAGACCCAGCATCTGCGCGGTCTTGTCGAACGCTTCGCCGGCCGCATCGTCGAGCGTGTCGCCGAGTAGCTTATAGTCTCCGAAGCCGGCGACTTGCAGCAGCTGCGTGTGTCCACCGGATACGAGCAGTGCGATGAACGGGAACTCGGGCGCCGGGCGCGCCAGCCGCGGCGACAGCAGATGTCCTTCCAAATGGTGGACGTCGAGCACCGGTCGCTCGAGTGCATACCCGAGCGCATGGGCGATGCTGGTTCCTACCAGCAGCGCCCCAGCCAGACCCGGGCCCGCGGTGACCGCGATGGCATCGATCTGCCGCAGCTCGCGACCGGCTTCATCGAAAACACGATCAAGAAGCGGCAATACCCACTCAATATGATCGCGCGATGCCAGCTCCGGGACCACGCCGCCGTAGGCAACGTGCATGTCGATCTGCGAATGCAGCTGTTGCGCGATCAGGCCCTGCTCGCTATCGAGCAACGCGAGCGCGCTTTCGTCGCACGACGTTTCGATTCCCAAAATCAACATGATCCGAAGTGTAGAAGCGGTGCTTGTCGCACCAAAAACCCTGTCAGTTAGAATCTCACGTTACTTACGGACATGCCATTTCCGGATTTGAGGACCTGAACAAACCGATGCCAACGATTCGCCTTAAGGAAAACGAGCCATTCGAGGTGGCATTGCGCCGCTTCAAACGGACGATTGAGAAAAGCGGTTTGCTGACCGAGCTGCGGGCCCGCGAGTTTTATGAAAAGCCTACCGCCGAGCGCAAGCGTAAGCGATCGGCAGCGATCAAACGCCACTTCAAACGTCTGCGCGGGCAGATGTTGCCGAAGAAGATGTATTAGAGCTTCGCTACGGTGGTCTATCGAGCGCGCCGATGAGCGCGCTTTCTTTTTGGGGGGCGACGTGTCGACGTTAAAGGATCGCATCATCGAGGACATGAAAGCCGCAATGAGGGCCAAGGATGCGCCGCGGCTTGGCGCGATCCGGCTGTTAGTGGCAGCCATCAAGCAGAAGGAAGTCGACGAGCGGATCGAACTCGATGACGCGGCGGTCCTTTCGATCGTCGACAAGCTCATCAAGCAGCGCAGGGATTCGATCGAGCAGTTCGACAAAGCGGGCCGCGCGGATCTGGTCGGAAAAGAAAAAGATGAGCTTCAGTTGCTAAAAGGATATCTGCCAGAGCAGATGTCCGATGCTGAGCTGTCGGCCGCGATCGAAGCGGCGATTGCTGAGGCAGGTGCGTCCGGGCCGCAGGCAATCGGGAAAGTGATGGCGTTACTGAAACCGCGACTGGCCGGACGGGCAGACCTGGGCAAGGTCTCGGCGCTTGTCAAGCAACGCTTTCTGTTGAAGTGACCTGCGGAAGCCGTAAATAAGTCCTCATGCGGGCTTGCGCATCAATTGATTGAGTCGGTTCCGCACCTGAATGTACTCATTGCCAGAGGCTTCCGCATCCAGCAAATCGACGAAGTCGTCAGCGTTGGCCAGCTCTTCTCGCAGCCATTCGACGAATCGCCGTGCAAGTTGAGGATCGAAGTGCGTGCCGGCGTCCATCTCGATGGTGTGTAAAGCGACTTGGGGCGATTGACTGGGCCTCCATGGCCGCTCATGCGTCAAGGAATCGAAGGAGTCGCACAGTGCAACAACGCGGGCCTCGACCGGAATGTCTTCGCCCACGAGGCCTTCCGGTCCGCCACCATCCCAGCGCTCACTATGAAAACGAACGATTGGGACGCACGCCTGCAGCAGTTCTAGCCGGCCGTTTGCCAACAGGTCCGCGCCGAACTTTGTGTGCTCTGCGACGATGCTGCGTTCGCCGTCCGACAGGTTTCGGCGCTTTGTCAGCAACTCGCTTGAAACAGCGATGTTTCCAATGTCGAGCAGCTTTGCTGCCAATGCAATTTGTTCGGTTTTTTCGGGGGACCACGCCAGCGACGACGCGAAGAGTTCCGTCAAGCGGCCGAGTCGAAAAACGCGGGCATGGTCGTAGCCCGCACGCAGCGACTGGTTGATCGCAATGTCCACAAGGCCGGAAATCCGCTTTTGAATCTCTCGACCGAACCTGGTGAGTCGGGCAGCGCCTTCGCTCTCCTCGGACGAGAGTCCTTCTCCGAAAACCCGGCGAACTTCCTCCGACTTCTGCCGCCTTGTAAATTCGAGTAACCGCTGCTGCATAGCCAGAGCCTCATCGAAACGACCAGTTGCTTCGTAGGTGCGAATGACGGCGTCAAGCGCAATCCAGTAGGAGCTCGGACCATCTGCCGCGTCGACGATTCGGTGCATGGCTTCTCTATTGCCCGTATCGGCAGCAAACCTGGATATGGCTTCAGCAAGGGCTGCAAACTCCCTGGCCACTGCCGTTTCAGAATCCTCCGCGACTGCGCGTGCGCTGCGTGCGCGCTCGACCGCTTCGTCGGTGCGTCCAACTTGAATGAGCAACTGGCAGTTGGTCAGCGCACCCTGAACCACCCAGAGCCTTTCATCTGCGTTACGAGGCTCATCGCCCCAGTTTCGCGTCGCGCGCTCTGCGAACGCGATAGCCTGACCGATCTCTCCCAGCCGCATTGCGGCCAGCGCCGCGTTATCGAGAGCCATCCACGCTGAAAGGTGATCCGCACTACTTTCGAAGAAAGTTGCTGCCCGCTCGAAGAGCGCGAGTGCTTCATACTGCAAGCCGGCGTCGGAGTACGTGTTTCCGAGACTGTTGAGTAACTTTGCCTCCCAGTCAGCCGCACCTCGTTGGCGTGCGATCTCCATCGCATGGACAAGCTCGCGAGTCGCGCCGCTGAAGTCGAAGGCAAGTCTGAGCGCGACACCGTGCCGTGCTCGCGCGACTATCTCGAGATCCCCGTGCTTTCCGAGCACGGCAGCCTCCACCGCTTTCGCCGCCGACTCAATCGCGGGCTGGGTCTGCCCGTCGAGGTAAAAGAACCGCGCGATCAGTGCCAGCGTCTCAGTGCGTTCGCGCGGGAACCAGTCGGGTGGCAATTGATCGACCGCATCCCAAGCCTTAACCATGAATGCGGCGGTCGTGTGGGTCGGAAATTCCTTCTGCTTCAGAACTTCGTCCCGCAGAGCGCGCAGTTGCTCCGACGGATCCTCGTTCCATTGCGCGGGCATAGCGGAATGAGCCATATCTGATTCCACCAGCGGTTCCTCAGACGTAGTTCCGCCAGTATCGCTTACGTTGCAACGGATGCTTTCCAAGTGTCGGCCTCAAAAACTATCGTTGCTTCCACTTGCCGGACTGTTGCGTAGACTTCCGCAGCGCCAACATGATCCCCCAGAGCTTCATCCAAGACCTTCTCGCTCGCGTCGACATCGTCGACGTGGTGGGTCACCATGTGCAGCTGAAAAAGGGCGGGCAGAACTATCTTGGCCTATGTCCGTTTCATGCCGAAAAGTCCCCGTCGTTTACCGTCAGTCCATCGAAACAATTTTTTCACTGCTTCGGCTGCGGCGCGCACGGCAGCGCGATCGGTTTCCTGATGGAGCATCGCGGTCTGGATTACGTCGATTCCATCCGCGAGCTTGCGCAGATCGCCGGCATGCAAGTGCCCGTGGACGAGCGAGCTGCTCAATCGCAGACCAAGACGCGCGCTCTGAGCGACATATTGACTCGCGCTACGGAGTTTTATCGAGCGCAACTCAAACACAGCCCCGTTGCGATCGACTACCTGAAGCGGCGCGGCGTCAGCGGTCAGATCGCTGCGCGCTTCGGTCTCGGGTACGCACCAGACGGCTGGCAGCCGTTGCGAGCCGCGTTCGAACAATACGAGGATCCGCGACTGGTCGAGGCGGGGCTTGTCATTGCCGATGAAGGTAAGCGCTATGACCGATTTCGCGGACGGTTGATGTATCCGATTCGCAATCCGCGCGGGTACGTGATGGCGTTCGGAGCGCGCGTTCTCGACGACAGCGAGCCGAAGTACTTGAATTCGCCCGAGACGCCGGTCTTTCGCAAGGGACAGGAGCTTTACGGCTTCCATGAGGCGCGCGACGCGATTCGCAAGAGCGGGCGCGCGATCGTGGCCGAGGGGTACATGGACGTCATTCGCTTGGTGCAGGCGGGTTTTGTCGAATCAGTGGCGGCGCTCGGCACGGCAGTGACCAGTGCCCATGTGGGCGCTCTTTTCAAGGCGGCCGATCATGTGATCTTTGCATTCGACGGCGATGAGGCGGGACGCAAGGCGGCGCGTCGGGCTCTAGAGGCCGCGTTGCCGGTGATTGCAGACGCCAAACGCGCGAGTTTTGTGTTGCTGCAGGAAGGACAAGATCCCGATAACTTGATTGGTGAACAGGGTGCGCCGGGATTCGAATCCGCGCTGACGCAGGCGCTGCCGTTGTCGCAGTTTTTCATTCGATCCCTGGTGCCGTTGTCGGACGGCCGACTGCCGGCGAGCGCCGAGGATCGGGCAGCCTTGCTGGGAGCCGCCAAGCCGCTGCTCATGTCGATGGCGCCGGGAGCGATGCGGCTGCAACTGCTGCGGGAGCTTGCCGAGACGACCCGTACACCGCTGGAGGCCGTCGAAGCGCTGTACGGACTTCGCAAAGCGCCGGCCCGGCGCCTGATGCCGTTTGAGCGGCGCACGCCGAGAATGGATGTCGGCGATCTGAAACTCAGCGTCTTGCAGCAGCTGCTCAATCACCCGTCGCTCGCGCGCGAATTCAATCAGCAGATCATTGACGGACACCTTCATGGCGAAGACCGCCTCGATGCGGAAATCATCGAAGTCTGGCGCGCAGCGACAGCCACTACTGCGGCGGAAGCAGCTGCGCTGAGCCACGGCGCTTTGCTCGAGCTGCTAACGGCCAGCGACTACGCCGATGAATATCGCTCGCTGGCCGCGCAGGAAATGGAAATCGAGACCAGTGTGGAAGTGGCCCGGCAGATGGTTGCCGAAGCCTTTGCCAAATTCTCTCTGCGCAGATTCGAGCGGCAAAGGGAAACTCTGCTGGCGGCCTATCAGAAGGAGCCGTCTGTCGAGCGCCTGGACGCCTATAGGGAAGCGGACCAAGCCTATATGCGGGCCCGCAGCGCTCTGGCGCCGCAATCGGGCTCCGCTTCTCCCAAGACGGCCATATCGTCGGCAAATTGAACTTTTTGCCGCAAAATCGTACGAAGTCGTGTTAAATTCTTCGGTTGTCGACGCCGGCCATGGCTTCTTTGGCCCCAGCGGCGAAGCGCCCAGGAGATCGCGGAAGATCGGTGGCGCGAGGTAACTATTGATCGACTGCGTGCGCAACTTGCCTGAACGCGATCCGTCGGATCCGGCGTCGGGTTGACTGGATCTCTACGCGACGCTTCGATAAAGATCGGCCTGATTTCGCTTGCGCGGATGCACTGGCTCGCCCCACGGCGAACGGGAATGCTGCTGAGTTGAGGCACGGCCTGGTTGAGAAGGCTCTTTTGAACCCAATGATGTTGTTGTCGACAAGGTGCCGCGCAGCTTTGCTGCGCGTCAGACGTGGTCGGCGATCAAGACGAGATCGGCCGCCGGCGCCGACCGATCGAAACAGGTGACGCGATGGCATTGAGAAAAGTGGAAGTGAGAAAAGTTGAGGTGAAAAAACCGCTGCGAGCGGGCGGCGCCTATGGCGAGCACAAGCTGCCCAAGAGCGGTGTCACTAAGGTGGCCGAGGCAACCGCCGGCGCGGCACACCACTTGGCCAAGAACGGCGCTCTCCAGGTGGACGCTCCGATTCGTGGGCGGCCGGGGCGCAAGCCCAAGAACTCCGAGCAATTGAGTAATGGCGGCGCCGATGCGATGCCTGAGGCGACCGACTCCGGTGACGATGCAGCCGATCCGAGCGTGCAGATCGTCGAGAAAATGAGCGCGACGAAACTGCGCGCGAAAGATCGGCGAGCCAAGGAAAAGGCACTTAAAGAAGCGCTCGAACGCAGCTACCACGGCACCGAAGAAGACCTCGAGACTCGCCGCAACAAGCTAAAGGCGCTGATCAAGCTCGGCAAGGAGCGCGGCTTTTTGACCTATGCCGAGATCAACGATCACTTGCCCGATGCACTGGTCGACGCCGAAGCCATCGACGCGATTATCAGCACGTTTTCCGACATGGGTCTGCAGGTCTTCGACCAGGCGCCCGATGCCGAGACGGTGCTGATGAGCGAGAACGTTCCTGCTGCAACAACCGATGATGCCGCCGAGGAAGAAGTCGAAGCTGCGCTATCGACTGTCGACGCGGAGTTCGGTCGCACTACCGACCCGGTGCGCATGTACATGCGCGAAATGGGTTCGGTCGAGCTGCTGACGCGTGAAGGTGAAATCGAAATTGCAAAGCGGATCGAAGACGGTCTGAAGCACATGGTGATGGCGATTTCGGCCTGCCCCACCACGATCGCGGAGATCCTGGCACACGGCGAGCGTATTCGCGGCTCGGAAATCCCGATCGACGAGGTGGTTGACGGCCTGATGGATCCGCTGGCTGAAGACTTTCCAACCGCGGGCGGCGACGACGAGGACGAAGAAGGCGAAGAGACGACGGACATCGGCGCGTCTGGCATGACTGCGGCGCAGCTGGACGAACTGAAGGTGCGGGCGCTGGAGAAGTTTGACCACGTCACCCGCCTGTTCGACAAGATGCGCGTGTCGTTCGAGAAGGAAGGCTACAAGTCGCCCGGCTATCTGAAGTCGCAGCAGAAGATTCTCGCCGAGTTGATGAGCTTGCGCTTCACCGCAAAAATGGTCGAGCGGCTGTCCGACACCTTGCGACGGCAGGTCGACGAAGTACGGTCGATCGAAAAGCAGATCTACGAGATCACGGTCAATAAGTGCAGCATGCCGCGGACGCACTTCTTGAAGACGTTTCCGGGCAACGAGACCAACATGCGCTGGGCAGCGCGCGAAGCCGATTCGGAGCAAGCCTATGCGGAAATGCTGCACCGTAATCTGCCGTCGGTGCAGGAGCTGCAAGGCAAGCTTGGAGCGCTGCAAAAGCGGGTGGTTCTGCCGCTGAAGGACCTGCGCGAGGTTTACAAGCAGATGGCGACGGGTGAAGCGAAGGCTCGCAAGGCCAAGCGTGAAATGACCGAAGCTAATTTGCGGCTCGTCATTTCGATCGCCAAGAAGTACACCAATCGCGGCCTTCAGTTTCTCGATCTGATCCAGGAAGGCAACATCGGATTGATGAAGGCGGTCGATAAGTTCGAATATCGCCGCGGCTACAAGTTTTCGACTTATGCAACATGGTGGATTCGGCAGGCGATCACGCGCTCGATCGCAGATCAGGCAAGGACTATCCGCATCCCGGTGCACATGATCGAAACGATCAACAAGATGAATCGCATCAGCCGGCAGATCCTGCAGGAGACCGGCCAAGAGCCCGACCCCGCGACGCTGGCGGTCAAAATGGAGATGCCGGAAGACAAGATCCGCAAGATCCTGAAGATCGCCAAGGAACCGATCAGCATGGAAACGCCGATCGGCGATGACGATGATTCGCATCTGGGCGATTTCATCGAAGATACATCGACGGTCGCGCCGGTCGACGCTGCGCAGTACAACAGCTTGTCCGATGTCACCAAGGACGTGCTCGATTCGCTGACTCCGCGCGAGGCCAAGGTACTGCGCATGCGTTTCGGCATCGAGATGTCGACCGATCACACGCTGGAAGAGGTCGGCAAGCAGTTCGATGTAACACGCGAACGCATACGGCAGATCGAGGCAAAGGCGCTGCGCAAGCTGCGGCATCCGAGCCGGTCCGACAAGTTGAAGAGCTTCCTTGAGTAAGAATCAGAAAGCTCTGAAAAACGTAGCGAGCAGCCCCGAGCTCATTTGCAAATGATGCCGAGGAACGCAGGCGTACAAGTCGGTACGTTGAGCACAGCGGGCGCAAGATCGGGGCGCTCAGTAGTTTTGCAGAGCTTTCTTGGGCCTCTAGCTCATGCTTGGTTAGAGCAGCGGACTCATAATCCGTTGGTGCC
>JBDUCU010000035.1:0-23962 GCA_040003315.1 Burkholderiaceae bacterium
TGCCGGCTTGCGCCAGGAACGAGCGAGCCGAGAAGGCGCCATGCAGCAGATCGAAGCGGCCGGGTCGGTGGTCGCCAATCGATTGACCAAGAACCTTACGCTGCTGGGTTCGATCGGCTCGATTGCGCCGCTGCTCGGATTGCTCGGCACAGTGGTCGGCATGATCGCGATTTTCGCTTCGCAGCAGGCCGGGTCGAATCCGCAGGAACTTGCGCGAGGAATTTCGGTGGCTCTGTATTCGACCGCGCTCGGCATCATCATCGCCGTTCCCGCGGTGCTTGCGTACCGCTACTTCAAGCGTCTGGTCGATGACTATCTGGTCGACATGGAAGAGCAGGCAGAGCGTCTGTTGGAGGCGGTCTTCGCTCCCCCCAGACCCGACCGGGCGGAGCGCTGATGCGGTTTCGCCGATCGCTCGATGACCAGCCCGAGCTCAACTTGATTCCGCTGATCGATGTGCTGCTGATCGTGCTGATTTTCCTTGCGGTCAGCACGACCTACTCGCGCTTCGCTGAACTGCAGATCACGCTGCCATCGGCCGACGCCGCACCTCCCACCGTGCAGCCCAACGAAATCAACGTCGCGGTCACTGCCGACGGTCGCTATGCGATCGAGCGTCAATTGCTCCCATCGAGCGACGTGCGTGCGTTCGCGGAGGCACTGCGGAGTGCGGCAAAACCCGGCGAAGGTAAAGTGTCCGACACAACATTGCTGGTCATCAATGCGGACGCTCAGGCGCCGCATCAGGCAGTGATCGGTGTAATGGAAGCCGCGCGGCTGGCCGGCATCGTACGCATCAGCTTTGCCACACAACGCACCGACGGGCACAAGTAGACGAGTCGGTCGCGCCGCCGCACGCAACTGATCCACATCGATTGATCGCTGATCCCCGCAACCGGCTTCCACTTGCGCTGGCCCGGATCTGGCGGCGTCGAGGCGTGGCTGCCTGGTTACTGGCTCCGTTGTCAGTTATTTTTTTTATCGCCAGTCAATCTAGACGTGCGCTCTACGCGGTTGGACTGCTGCGCTCCGTCCAACTCGACGTGCCCGTCGTGGTGATCGGCAATCTGTACGTCGGTGGCACCGGCAAGACGCCGTTGACGGTCGAATTGGTGCGCGCATTAAACGAGCGTGGATGGCGGCCCGGCATCGTATCGCGCGGCTATGGTGCGCTCGACTCCGGCCCGCGCCTGGTGGTTCCAGCCGATGACGCTCGCCGTGCCGGCGACGAGCCCCTGCTGATTGCTCGCGCGACGACGGCGCCGGTTGCGATTGGGAAGCGCCGCGTGGCGGCGGCCCAGTTGCTGCGACAGGCGCATCCGGAGTGCAACGTGATCGTCGCCGACGATGGCCTGCAGCATCTGCAGTTGGCGCGCGATGTGGAAGTGGCGCTGCTCGACGAGCGCGGCCTGGGCAACGGCTGGCTGCTGCCGGCCGGGCCGTTGCGAGAACCTCGCGAGCGGCTCGATCACGTCGATGCCATCGTGATCAGTGGCGACGCTCCCGAGATTGCCGCAGCAGCGGCGCGCTATCGAATGCAAAGCCGCCTTGTGAGTGCCTTCGCTTTGCATTCGCCGACACTGCGCATCGAATTGTCATCGTTGGCCGCCGAGCAGCGCGCGCACGGCTGGCGTTTCATCGCCGCTGCCGGGATCGGCGCACCCGACAAGTTCTTCGCCATGCTGCGCGCTGCGGGCCTCGAAATTGAGCCGATGCCGCTCGCCGATCATTTCGATTACCGGTCGAATCCATTTGCGGGTCGCATCGCGGACCGGATACTCATCACGGAAAAGGACGCCGTAAAATGCGCCGACAATGCAGCGCTCGCGACCGACGGGCGCCTCTGGGTCGTGCCGCTCGTGACCGAGGTCGACCCGCGGCTGATCGACGCCGTCATCGCATGCATCTCGTCGAGGAGAACGCCTGGTGGATCATCGCCTGCTTGATATTCTGGTCTGCCCGGTCTGCAAGGGCCTGCTCGACTACCGCAAGAGTGCACAGGAGCTCGTGTGCAAAGCCGACGCGCTGGCCTTTCCGATCCGCGACGGCATTCCTGTGATGCTCGAGTCCGACGCTCGCAAAGTTGAGCCATCCGAGATCGGCCGCTAACGGCGCGTTGGATCATCGTGGAGTTCATCGTGATCGTGCCGGCGCGGCTGCACTCGACCCGGCTGCCGCGCAAGCCATTGGCCGACATCGGTGGCGTACCGATGGTGGTGCGCGTCGTTCGCCAGGCTTCGCGCAGTGGAGCCCGCCGGGTCATCGTCGCCGCGGACAGCGAAGAAATTCTCGAGGCATGCCGCGACCACGGCCTCGAATCCATTCTGACGTCGATCGACCACACAACCGGAACCGACCGACTCGCCGAAGCGGTTGAACTGCTGGGGCTGCCGCGTGACACGATCGTCGTCAATGTGCAGGGCGACGAGCCGCTGCTGCCGCCCGACGTGGTACGCGATGTGGCGCATCTACTGCACCAGCACAGCGAGTGCGAGATAGCCACCGCAGCCCATCCGATTGCCGACGCCGCCGAATTTTTCAACCCGGACGTCGTCAAGGTCGTGCTCGATGTTCACGACTGCGCGATCACGTTTTCGCGGGCGCCAATTCCGTGGTCGCGCGACGCGTTTGTTGCCAGTCGCCGCGATATTCCGGCGGATTTGCCCGCCTGGCGCCATGTCGGGCTCTACGCCTATCGGGCCGGCTTCCTGATGCGCTATTCGAAGCTTTCGAAGCCCGCCATCGAGACGCATGAAAAACTCGAACAGTTGCGCGCGATCGCGCACCGCATCGGCATTGTCGTTCTAAAGCTCGACCAGTCGTTGCCGCCAGGCGTAGACACGCCGCAGGATCTGCAGCGGGTGCAGGCGCTGATCCACGACTAGACTTCATCCTTGTTCCGCTCGCCTGCTGGAGAACCCATGAAGATGACCATGCCGCGGTCCACAATGCTTTGCGCCACGATGCTGATCGCTGCGCTCACCTGCCTGCCCGCGCACGCTGCAACATTGCGATGGGCATCGCAGGGCGACCCGCAGACCGCCGACCCGTTCTCACAGAACGAGGGACTCACCAACTTGTTTTCGCAGTCGGTGCACGACACGCTGGTGATGCGCGACAACACGCTGAAGCTGGTGCCGGGCCTGGCGACCAGCTGGCAGCAGATCAACCCGACCACCTGGCGTTTCGTGCTGCGCAAAGGCGTCCGGTTTCACGACGGCAGTCCTTTCACTGCTGACGACATCGTTTTCTCGTACGAGCGCGCCAGTCATCCCAATTCCCAACTCCGCCAATATGCGATTCCAGTCGGCAAGCCGCGCAAGATCGACGACTTCACGGTCGAGTTCGTGCAGGACAAACCGAACCCGGTCACGCTCGAGCATGCGACCACGATCTACATCATGAGCAAAGCGTGGGCGCTGAAGAACAAAGTCGAGCGGCCGCTAGACTTCAAAAGCAAGGAAGAGACTTTCGCATCGCGCAACGCCAACGGCACGGGGCCGTGGATCCTGGTCAGCCGCGAGCCGGGCATCAAGACCGTCTTGAAACGCAACCCCGATTGGTGGGGAATCGCCGACGGCCGCGCCAATGGCAATGTCACCGAAGTGATCTACACGCAGGTCAGTGCCGACGCGACTCGCACCGCCGCACTGCTGTCGGGCCAGGTGGACTTCGTGCTGGACCCGCCGCCGCAGGATCTGCGCCGGATCGAAGAAAACAACGGAACGAAAGTGGTGCGCGGGCCCGAAAACAGAGTTGTCTTCTTCGGGTTTGATCAAAGCCGCGATGAGCTTTTGTACTCAAACGTCAAGGGCAAGAATCCGTTCAAGGATATCCGAGTACGGCAGGCGGTCTATCACGCGATCGACATTGAAGCGATTCGCTCGCGCATCATGCGAGGCTCGGCGGCGCCGACTGGCGGCATTACTCCGTCGATCACTGCCTCGAATCCTGAAGCCGAAAAGCGCCTTCCCTACGACCTGAATCGCTCGAAGCAGTTGCTGGCAGAGGCCGGATATCCGAACGGTTTTGAGGTCACGCTCGATTGCCCGAACAACCGCTACGTCAACGATGAAGAGATTTGCATCGCGGTTGCATCGATGCTGGCCAAGGTGGCGATCAACACCAAGGTCCGCACGCAGCCGCGCACAACTTATTTTCCGAAGCTCGAGAAGTACGACACCAGCATGTACATGCTCGGCTGGGGCGGTGCGATCACCGACGCACAAACGATGCTGTCGCCGGTGTTGCATTCAAAGGATGAAAAGACAGGTTATGGCTCATTCAACTACGGCCGGTATGTCAACCCGAAGCTCGACGAACTGATCGACGCCGCGGCGACCGAGCCGGTGCCTGAGAAGCGGCGCGAAATAATCCGTCAGGCGATCGCCGAGCACAACGCCCAGGTGCACCACGTGCCGCTGCACCGACAGATGATTCCATGGGCGATGCGCAGCGGCGTCACCGTCGTGCATCGAGCAGACAACGCGCTTAACTTCGAAACCGTGAAGGTCGAATAACACGCTTGATTGAGCGCGCCGCGCGGAGTTGCATGGGGCCGATGCAGCGGCCCCTTTTCATTTGGTTAGCTCATTTGGGTAAACTCGCCCGCTTCGTTGCAGTCGCTAAAACTAAAACATCGGTAAGGACGGGAGCATGCGACTGATACTGCTCGGGCCACCGGGCGCAGGCAAGGGCACCCAGGCCGCGTTTATCAAGGAGCACTACCGAATTCCGCAGGTATCAACCGGCGACATGCTGCGCGCTGCCATTGCGGCAGGCTCGCCGCTGGGCACCGCTGCAAAGAAAGTTATGGATACTGGAGCGCTGGTGTCCGATGACATCATCACCGGACTCGTGATGGAGCGTTTGCGCTCGCCAGATACTGCCAATGGCTACCTGGTCGACGGTTTTCCCCGCACCATTCCGCAAGCCGAGGCGATGCGCAGCGCGGGCGTTGGACTGGACTATGTACTCGAGATCGACGTCCCCGAAGCAGACATCATCGAGCGCATCAGCGGACGCAGAGTGCATCGCGCCAGCGGGCGCGTGTATCACGTGAAGTTCAATCCGCCGAAGGTTACGGGCCGCGACGATCAAACCGGCGATGCGCTGATTCTGCGCGACGACGACCAGGAAGACACGGTGCGCAAACGGCTCGGCGTGTATCGCGATCAGACTCGCGCGCTGGTCGGCTATTACTCGCGCATGGCAGCAGACGGTGCTGCCGACGCGCCCAAGTACCGGCGTATTTCAGGGGTTGGAAGCGTCGATGAAGTCAGGCAGCGCGTAGCCACCGCATTGTCTTCGTAACGAATTTGAACGAGACGTTTTCAACGAGGAGAAAAGCATGTCTGGATTGGCACTCGCGCTCGTCTGCGGCTTAGCGGCCGTGGCTTTCGGCGCGTGGTCCATCACCTGGATTCTGAAGCAGCCCGTGGGCAATGCTCGAATGCAGGAGATCGCGGCCGCGATACAACAGGGAGCACAGGCGTATTTGAATCGGCAGTATCGGACGATCGCGATCGTGGGCGTCGCGCTCGCCGTCATCATCGCGCTTGTGCCGCAGCTCGGCATCTGGACGGCGATGGGGTTTCTGCTCGGTGCGGTGCTGTCGGGTGCCGCGGGTTATGTCGGAATGAATGTGTCGGTGCGCGCCAACGTGCGCACCGCGCAGGCGGCGACGCTGGGTCTGAATCCGGCGCTCAACGTCGCGTTTCGCGGGGGCGCGATCACCGGCCTGCTGGTCGTGGGGCTGGGGCTGATCGGAGTGGCCGGCTTCTACTGGGTGCTGCGCGAGACTCATTCGGCTGCCAACGTACGTGAGCTGCTGCATCCGATGATCGGGTTCGCCTTCGGCGCTTCGCTGATTTCGATCTTTGCGCGATTGGGCGGCGGGATTTTCACCAAGGGCGCAGACGTCGGCGCTGACCTGGTCGGCAAGGTCGAAGCAGGGATCCCTGAAGACGATCCGCGCAACCCCGCAGTGATTGCCGACAACGTCGGCGATAACGTCGGCGACTGTGCCGGCATGGCCGCAGACCTGTTCGAAACGTTCGCAGTCACCGCGATCGCAACGATGCTGGTCGGTGGCTTTGTATTTCGCAGCGCTGGCGACGCCGGCATTATTTATCCGCTGGTGATTTCGGGGGTGTCGATCCTGGCGTCGATTGTCGGTTGTATGTTTGTCAAGGCGCGTGAAGGCGGCAAGATCATGAACGCGCTGTACCGCGGTCTGCTGGTAGCGGGTGCAATTTCGCTGGTGCTTTTCTATCCCGTGACCAGCTGGATCCTGGGGCCGGTGATCGCCACAGCCGTGTCGGCCAAAGTCACCGTGATGAGTCTGTACCTGTGTGCCGTGGTCGGGCTGGTGCTGACGGCAGCGCTGGTCTACATCACCGAGTACTACACCGGCACGCAGTTCAAGCCGGTCAAGTACGTGGCGCAAGCGTCGACCACCGGACACGCAACCAACATCATTGCCGGCCTCGCGGTGTCGATGAAGGCGTGTGCGTGGCCGGTGCTCGCCATCTGCGTTGCGATTCTGACTTCCTACTGGCTTGCCGACCTGTACGGCATTGCGGTGGCCGCCACCGCGATGCTGTCGATGACCGGCATCATCGTTGCACTCGACGCCTACGGCCCGATTACCGACAACGCCGGTGGCATCGCCGAAATGGCGGGCCTGCCCAAAGCCGTGCGCGATGTGACCGATCCGCTCGACGCGGTCGGCAACACGACGAAGGCGGTGACCAAGGGGTACGCGATCGGCTCGGCCGCGCTGGCTGCGCTGGTGCTGTTTGCCGACTACACCGGTGGACTGGCGGCAGCCGGCCTGAATGTCACCTTCGATCTGTCGAATCCCTACGTGATCATTGGCCTGTTCATTGGTGGCCTGATTCCGTTTCTGTTCGGCGCGATGGCAATGGAAGCGGTCGGCCGCGCTGCCGGCGCAGTGGTCGAGGAAGTGCGCCGCCAGTTTCGCGATATCAAAGGAATCATGGAAGGCACCGCCAAGCCCGATTACAGCCGCGCGGTCGACATGCTGACGACGTCGGCGATCAAGGAGATGATGATTCCGTCGCTGTTGCCTGTGCTGGTCCCGATCGTCGTGGGTCTGTTGCTGGGCCCGGCTGCGCTCGGCGGCGTGCTGATGGGCACGATCGTCACCGGTCTTTTCGTCGCCATCTCGATGACGACCGGCGGCGGTGCGTGGGACAACGCCAAGAAGTACATCGAAGAAGGCCATCACGGCGGAAAAGGCTCGGACGCGCACAAAGCTGCGGTGACCGGCGATACGGTCGGCGATCCGTACAAGGACACCGCTGGCCCGGCCGTGAATCCGCTGATCAAGATCATCAACATCGTTGCGTTGTTGATCGTGCCGATCATCGCGAGCGTGTACGGCGGAAAGCCCCTAAGTGGCAGCAGCGCTCCGATCGTGACGCCTGCGGTGCCGGTTGCCCCACCGGCTCCCGCGCCGGCTCCTGCGCCTGCTCCTGCACCGGTTGTGGTGCCGACGAAATAGTACGGCGCCGATCGGGATGCGCATCCGCGCACTCGTTGATGGCGACTTGGAAGCGATTCATCGGATCTACGCGCACCATGTAGCGCATAGCCTCGGCACGTTCGAGACCGAACCGCCTGACTTGCGAGAGATGCAGGCGCGCTGCGCATCGATTGTCGGCGCTGGCTCTCCCTACGTGGTTGCGGAGCGCGATGGCCGCGTTCTCGGGTATGCGTATGCAACGCAGTTTCGTTCGCGCGCGGCCTATCGCGGCACGGTCGAGGATTCGATTTACGTCGCCGCGGGCGAAAGCGGTCGTGGCATCGGCAAGGCGCTGCTCGGCGCGTTGGTCGATCTGTGCCAGGCTCAGGGGCTGCGCCAGATGCTGGCGTTTATCGGCGATTCGCAGAATGCGGCGTCAATCCGGGCGCACCGTGCGTGCGGTTTCGCTGACGTCGGCGTCATGGCCCATGTGGGACGCAAGCTCGACCGCTGGGTTGACGTTGTGATCATGCAGCGCCATTTGCGCGGCTCGGAATCGGAGCCGGTCGGCCCGTAAATTGCTCCGGGTGTCACGAATTTTGAGCGCGCGGGAAAACGATGGGAATACGCGTTCAAATGGGCAATGGAGTCATCCGATTGGATACTTGCCACAAGTACTTTAAAGCGTCAGATTGGTGCTGCGAAAATCCTTTAAGGGAGCTCGCGTGTTGTTATCGAGAACCGCAATCGGAACCTTCGCTGGGCAGATGCTGTTGCTGGCGCTTGCCGGCATGTCTTTGCCGAGCGCGGCACAACTGCGGGCCGACGGGATCGCCGAGCCGGCATTGCTCGCACCGCGCCGCGCCGCTGCGATGAGCGCGCCGTTACTGCCGACGGCTTCCACCGCACACACGTACTCGGGCGTGCCCGCGTCCAGTTCCAGCTGGCTCGGCAATGCGATCCAGCTGGAAGGCCCTCGTGCCACCGCTGACGGACAATATGTGCGGCCGAAATTTCACGTCGGCGTTCCGTCCGAATCGATGCGCGGGTTCTTGAACTCGGCTGGCTTTCCCGCCGACAAGTGTCAGTTGCCGATGGTGCGAGCACGAACCCGCACCAGCGGCGACGGCGATCTGAACGGCACTTTGTGGCTGTTCGCCCGCTGCACCTTCTATTGATCTTCGCGTCCCTCTAGAATCCCGCGCTTGCCGTGGGATCGACTCTCTCGCGGCAGTGCGCGAGGGTTCATGCAAATCAAGGGCAATGCGTTTATCGTGACCGGCGGAGCATCCGGTCTCGGCGGCGCCGCTTCGCGGATGGTTGCGGCCAATGGTGGACTGCTGCTCATCGCCGACGTTCAGGCAGATAAAGGTCAGGCGCTTGCGCGCGAGCTTGGCAGCGGAGCACGCTTTATCGAGTGCGACGTCACACGCGACGATCACGCGCGGGCCGCTGTCGAGGCCGTAAAATCGATGGGAATTGTGCGCGGTCTGATCAATTGCGCGGGCATCGCAATCGGCGAAAAGACGGTTGGCAAAGGCGGCCCGCACGCGCTCGCAAGTTTTGCACGCGTGATCGGCATCAACCTAATCGGCACGTTCAACATGATTCGGATCGCCGCCGACGCAATGTCGCGGCAGGACGCCACCGCGGACGGCGAGCGCGGCGTGCTGATCAACACCGCGTCGGTCGCGGCCTACGACGGGCAGATCGGCCAGGCCGCGTATGCGGCGTCCAAAGGCGGCGTGGTCGGCATGACGCTGCCGATTGCGCGCGACCTTGCGCGTCAGGGAATCCGCTGCATGACGATTGCACCCGGTCTGTTCGCCACACCGATGTTGCTTGGCATGCCGCCCGAAATGCAGGAAGCGCTCGGCAGACAGCCGCCGTTTCCGAACCGCTTGGGCGACCCTGCCGAATACGCCGCGCTGGCAAAACACATCATCGAAAACGTGATGCTGAACGGTGAAACGATCCGCCTCGACGGCGCGATTCGGCTGCCACCAAAATAAAACGGAAGACACCATGAAGACCGATCGCAGGTATGGAATTGGGTTGCTTTGCGCGTTGGCCGCTGCCGCGTGGCTTGCGGGATGTGCGGCGACAATGGATCGACCGTCGCAGCCCGAAGCTGCATCAACGTTTCGAGTGGGGCTTAACAGTGTCACCGCGACCAGGCACATGGCGGCGTCGGCCAACCCTCTTGCGACCGAGGCCGGGCGCGAAATTCTGCGTGCCGGCGGCACCGCGGTGGATGCAGCGGTGGCGATACAGATGGTGCTGGCGCTGGTCGAGCCGCAAAGCTCGGGCATTGGTGGTGGCGCATTCATGATGCACTGGGATGGCCGAAAGGTCACCGCCTTCGATGGCCGCGAGACGGCGCCGATGGCGGCCGACGAGAAACTGTTTTTGTTGCCCGACGGCAAGGCCATGCCGTTTTACGACGCAGTGGTCGGCGGGCGCTCGGTCGGCACCCCTGGCGCTGTGCGCATGCTTGAGGCGGCGCACAAGCAGTACGGCAAGCTTGCCTGGGCCAGCTTATTCGAACCGGCAATCCGACTCGCCGAAAACGGATTTGCGATGTCGCCGCGCCTGAACATGCTGCTGGCCGCCGAAAAATATCTGAAGGCCGATGCCGCGGGCGCCGCCTATTTCTACAACGCTGACGGTTCTCCGAAAGCGGTCGGCACCGCGATGCGCAACCCGGCTCTTGCGGCGACTCTGCGCGCGCTGGCCGCCAATCCGAATGCTCTGTACGCGGGCGAAATTCCAGCCGATATCGTCAAAGCGGTGCAAACGCACTCCAACGCAGGTCGACTCGCTGTCACAGACTTTGCGGCCTATCAGGTCAAGCAGCGCGATCCGATTTGCAGCGACTACAAACAATGGCGAGTGTGTGGATTTCCGCCGCCATCTTCAGGGGGCATTGCGGTGGCGCAAATGCTCGGCATGTTCGCATCGAGGAATATCGCAGCCGTGCCGCCGGTCACCGTCAACGGAAAGCTCGAACCGCAGCCGGATGCAGTCCATCTTTTTTCCGAGGCAGGACGACTTGCATTTGCCGATCGCGGCCTGTACGTCGCGGACAGCGATTTCGTCAAGGTCAATGTAGCCGGCCTGCTGGATCCGAACTATCTGAAACAGCGCGCGCAACTGATCGGCGACCGCAGCATGGGTACGGCAAGGCCCGGGGTACCGCCGGGCACGCAAACCAGTGCTGCTATCGACCCGTCGCCACCTAAAGTCGCCACCTCGCACATCTCGGTTGTCGATGGATATGGCAACGCGGTTTCGATGACGACAACGATCGAGGATGTGTTCGGCTCGCGCGTGATGGTGCGCGGTTTCTTGCTGAACAACGAGCTCACCGACTTTTCGTTTGCTCCGGCGGCCGATGGAGCTCCGATCGCAAATCGCGTGCAGCCGGGCAAGCGTCCACGCAGCTCGATGGCGCCCGCGCTGGTGTTCGACCGTGCCACCGGACAGCTGGTCGGCACCGTCGGTTCACCCGGCGGCTCGCTGATCATTAACTACGTCGCCAAAACGCTGGTCGGAGTTCTCGACTGGAATCTCGACGTGCAGCAAGCGATTTCGTTGCCGAATTTCGGCTCGCGCAATGGTCCGACAGAACTCGAAAAGGGCCTGTTCAGCCCGCAGATGGTCGAAGCACTTAAGGCGCGCGGCCATGATGTGCGCGAGATCGATATGGGAAGCGGGTTGCAGGGGATCGTCCGCGCGCGCCTGCCGAATGGCTCCTTGGGCTGGGTCGGCGGGGCAGACCCGCGGCGCGAAGGGGTGGCGCTCGGTGACTGAGGTCATCACGCCCGGGTAAACTTCGTTGCTTCCACCGCATTGCAGGAAATATTCATGGCGATCAAAGTCGGCGACAAACTGCCCGAAGGCGAATTGCAAGAGTTCATCGACACGGAAACCGAAGGCTGTACGCTCGGGCCCAACACGTTCAAGGTTCAGGACCTGGTCAAGGGCAAGAAGGTCGTGATCTTCGGCCTCCCCGGCGCATACACGCCGACCTGCTCCGCCAAGCACGTCCCTAGCTACGTTCAGCAGTGCGAAGCGTTGCAGGGCAAAGGTGTTGACGAGATCTGGTGCCTGTCGGTCAATGATCCATTCGTCATGGGCGCTTGGGGGCGCGATCAGAAAACCACCGGCAAGATCCGGATGATGGCTGACGGTTCTGCGGTGTATACGAAGAAGCTCGGCCTTGATTTCGACCTGACCGCGCGCGGCATGGGCGTGCGCGCGCAGCGTTTTTCGATGCTGGTCGACAACGGCGTCGTCAAATCATTGAACGTCGAGCAGGCCGGGAAGTTCGAAGTCAGCGGCGCCGACAAGATGCTGGAGCAGATCAGTTGATCGACGGTTCTACCGCGGAGGCATCATGAAAACGCTAGAAGAACAGATGTCGGTCTACCTTCAATACCACCGTAACCCGAAAAATCGCCTGACGCACTTTATCGGTGTTCCGCTGATCATGTTCTCGTTGTTCGTGGTGCTCGCGCTGCCGCGGGTCGAGCTCGGTGGCTTTTCGATTTCGGCCGCGACCGTCTTCGCCGTGGCCGTTCTGATCTACTACTTTCGACTCGATGCCGTGCTGGCTGCTGCGATGACGGTGTTCGTTGCGGTGCTGCTGGTGGCCGCGCACGGCGTCGCCAGCGAAGGCGTGACACCGGCCCTGCTGGTTTTCGCCGCGGCATTTATCGGCGGCTGGATATTGCAGCTGATCGGGCACGTCTTCGAGGGCAAGAAGCCCGCGCTGGTGGACAATTTTTTCCAGGTCCTTATCGCACCGATTTTTCTGATGGCCGAGGTGTTCTTCGCGCTCGGCTATAAACGCGAGGTCGCCGAGAAGATGGAACAGCTCGCACGCTCGCAACCGGGTCTCTAGCGGCGACGCACCCGAAAATCGCGCGAGCGAAAGCCCAGCGCCAGCAGCGCGACGAAATAGGCCAATGCGGCGCCGCTGATGAGTGCCATTAGCCAGCCGGCACGCAGCCAGGGAACGCTTTGCATGGCGGTCCAGTCGATTGAGCGCTGCCCCAACCACAGGACCGCGCCAAGGATCGCGAGCGCCAATCCAAGGCGCGCGACAAACCAGACCCAGCCGTCTTCGGGCCGATACAGGTTTCGTTTTCTGAGACCCAGGTAGAGCGCGAGCGCATTGGCGCACGCACCCAGTCCCACCGATAGCGCCAGACCCGCGTGCGCGAAGAGCGGCACCAACGCCAGGTTCGCAATCTGGGTTGCGATCAGCACCACGATCGCAATTTTCACCGGCGTCCGAATATCCTTCTGCGCGTAAAAACCCGGCGCGAGAATCTTGACCGCGACCAGTCCGATCAGGCCGACCGAGTATCCGATCACGGCGAGCGATGTCTGTCGCACGTCGACAGCGGTGAACTCGCGCCCCTGAAACAGCACCGACACGATGCCTTCGGCGGTCAGGCCAAGCCCGACGGCTGCCGGCAGCGCCAGCAAGAACACCAGACGCAATCCCCAGTCGAGCAGATGCGAATACTGCTCGACGCGCTGTTCGGCGAATGCGGCCGACAGGCTCGGCAGCAGCACGGTCCCGAGCGCGACACCGAGCAGCGCAGTGGGAAACTCCATCAGGCGATCGGCAAATGCGAGCCAGGTCACGCTTCCGGTCGCCAGATGCGATGCGATGTTGGTGTTGATGATGATGCTGATCTGTGCCACCGACACCGCGAACAGTGCCGGAATCATCAGGCGCCCGACGCGGCGCACATCGGGATCACGAAATGCGGCGAGCGGCGAGGCACCTGTGAGCCTGATCCCGACACCCCGCAGTGCGATGATCTGCATCGCGAGCTGCAGCGCACCGCCGATCACAACCGCGAACGCCAGCGCCATGATCGGCCGGTCAAGCTGCGGCGCGAGCCACAGCGCACAGGCGATGAACGATACGTTCAGCAGCACCGGGGTAAACGCCGGCACCGCGAATCGCCGGTGCGTATTCAATACGCCTGCGACGAGCGCGACCAGTGACATGAACACGATGTATGGAAACATCCAGCGCGTCATCACAGTCGCGAGCGTAAATGCGTCCGGGTTGCGAGCCAGGCCCGACGCAATCAACCAGACCAGCACCGGTGCAGCGAGGACGCCCAGCACCGAAACGCAAAGCAAAACTAAAAAGAGCGCGGTGGCGATTCGATTAACGAAAATTGTTCCGTCAGCTTCGCTGGCGCGGCTGCGGACATCGGCCAGCATCGGCACAAAGGCCTGTTGAAACGCACCCTCGGCAAACATCCTTCGCAGCAGGTTCGGGATGCGAAAAGCGACATTGAATGCGTCGGTCTCCGCGCTGACTCCGAAGATGCGCGAAATCAGCATGTCACGCGCCAACCCGGTGATGCGGGACACGAGGGTCAGGCTGCTAACAGTGGCAAGAGCGCGGAGCACGCGTCGGTTCGCTTTCTGGGTCTTGGGCGAATATCTGCGGCCTGATTTGCTATAGTGCCGCGCCTTGCGCAATACGCGCCTAGCAATCGCTTCGCTGGACACGAATCTTATGGCTAATACCAAACAAGCTCGTCACCGGGCGCGACAATCGACGGTACGCAACGCTCACAACTCGGCGCAGCGCTCGCGCCTGCGCACTGCGATCAAGTCGGTACGCAAGGCGATCGAAGCCGGCGACAAGAACGTGGCGCTCGAAACATTGAACCGCGCAACGGGCGTGATCGATTCGATCGCCGACAAGAAGGTCGTGCACAAGAACACCGCTTCACGCAACAAGAGCCGTCTGGCGGCCGCCATCAAGTCGATGGGCTAGGCGGGTTGGTGCCGCCTCTGGCGTGACACCGCCCTCGCATCGCGCGGCTGCTACCGCCTCTTGCATTCGCGGCGGGTTTGCCGCATAACTCGCCCTCCTCTGTTTCTGGCGTCTGTCGCGCCACATGACCAAGCCTTCATCCAAGGTGCTCGTCATCAACGACGAGCCGCTGATCCTGCGCGATCTACTCAAAGGGCTGAACGCGGCCGCGCGCTCTCTCGACAATCCGTTTGGGATTTCGTTTGTCGGCGCCCTGACGGCGAAGGAAGCTCTGGCTCTGATCGAGCGCGATGGCGACATTCAAACCGCGATCGTCGACGACAAGCTTTATGCCGCGCCCGATGGCAAGACCAACGGCAAGATTGCCACCAAGGGCAGCCGAAAGAACGGTGACGGCAGGCGTAGCTTGCAGATCTCGGCGCTGAAGCTGGTGCAGAAGATCACGTCGCTGCGGCCCGAGCTCGATATCTACATCCTGATCGAGAAGGAGAAGGAAGATCAGGTGGTCGACGCGCTCTTTACTGAAGCGGTCGACGGATATTTTTATCGCGAGGAACGCGACTATCGCGGCATGTATCGCATCCTGAATGCGCAGATCGCCGAGCGCGCGCGCACGCCGTTTTACGATGCACTGAAGGCGTACGTGATGGCGGCCAAGGACGCGTGGCACACGCCGGGGCATTCAAGCGGCGATTCGATGCGCGGCAGCGCGTGGGCCAATGAGTTCTACGATTTCATGGGCGAGCACGTGTTCGACGCCGATCTGTCGGTATCGGTCAAGGCCCTCGACTCGCTGATGGAGCCGACCGGCGTGATCGCCGAGGCCCAGCAAATGGCGGCCCGCGCGTTCGGGGCGCGCCGCACCTTCTTTGCCACGAACGGAACATCGACTGCCAACAAGGTCATTCTGCAAACGATGATCGCGCCCGGCGAAACGCTGCTGCTCGATCGCAACTGCCACAAGTCGGTCCACCATGGCGTCGTACTGTCGGGTGCACAGCCGATATAC
Organism: Burkholderiaceae bacterium; assembly: GCA_040003315.1. Lineage (GTDB taxonomy): Bacteria > Pseudomonadota > Gammaproteobacteria > Burkholderiales > Burkholderiaceae_F > JACCZX01. The sequence goes on from JBDUCU010000035.1 coordinate 15,316, forward strand.
CTGGACTCTTCGGTCAATCGCAAGTACGGAGTCTTCGGACCGGTTCCCAAGAAGACGATCTTCAAGGCAATCGAGGAACACCCCGAAGCGCAGCTGCTTGTGCTGACGTCGTGCACCTACGACGGTCTGCGCTACGACCTGAAACCCATTGTCGAAGCGGCCCATGCGCGCGATATCAAGGTGTTGATCGACGAAGCCTGGTTCGCGCACGCACGGTTTCATCCAGCACTTCGGCCGACCGCGCTCGAGTCGGGCGCCGATTACGTTACCCAGTCGGCGCACAAGACGCTGTCGGCGCTGTCGCAGGCCGCGTATATCCACGTCAATGACCCGACGTTCAACGAGCACATTTTTCGCGAAAACTTCAACATGCACACATCGACTTCCCCGATGTACAGCATGATCGCGAGCCTCGATGTGAGCCGCAAACAGGCCGTGCTCGAGGGCTACAAGCTTTTGCAAAGAACGCTGCTGCTGGCCGACGAATTGCGCGAGCAGATCAATTCGACCGGTGTGTTCCGCGTGCTGGAACTTGACGATCTGCTGCCGGACGAAGTCAAGAACGACGATATCCGTCTCGATCCGACCAAGATCACGGTCGACGTCGCGTCGTGTGGAATGACGGTCGACGATCTGCAGAACGAGCTTTCTACCCGTTTCAACATCACCGTCGAGAAGTCGACTTTCAATACACTGACGCTACTGCTGACGATCGGCACCACACGGTCGAAGTGTTCACGCCTTTATGACGCACTGATGCGAATCGCGCGCGAGAAACGGGCCCCGCGCCGGCTATACCGCACGCCGGATTTGCCTCCGTTTACCGATCTCGCCTTTCTGCCGCGCGACGCTTACTACGCGACCGGCGAGCTGGTTGCGCTGCTCGACGACAACGATCAGGTCAATCGCGAGCTCGCGGGCCGAATCTGCTGTGACCAGATCGTGCCGTACCCGCCGGGGATACCCGTGCTGGTGCCGGGTCAGCGCATCACCGAAAACATCGTCGAGTACCTGGTGCGATATCTGCGCGTGCAAAACAAAGTCGAACTGCACGGCGTCGTCTATCAAGGCTACTCACCCTCGGTGCGAGTGCTATCGGCCGACGAGGAAAATCAGCTGATCGCGCTGGTGGCAAGTCGACCGCAGCGTCGACGCGCGGCCTAGGCTGAGCGCACGCTCGACGCGTCGCCGTCCATGGACCCTCCAAGCCTGTTGGTGCAGGGCCTGCACAGGTAGCAGCCTCGATCCCGTTCGCGGCCGCTTCGGCCAATAGCTGCCGTTGTCGTCAGGCCCTCTGGAAGCCGAGAGCAGACGCTGCGGGACGACTCTTTGACGTCGACACGAGATCGTGGTCTAGTAAAGTTCCGTCACCGAGCTCTTCAGTTAGGGAACCAGGAAACTATGAAGCGCTTTCTGAAAAACAACCGCGGGTTCATTGTCTTCTTGTTGCTACTCGGCGTCTTTCGGTCGGCGATCGCCGATTGGAATCCAATTCCCTCGGGCTCAATGCGTCCCACCCTCCTTGAGGGCGATGTCGTGTTGGTCGATCGCCTGGCTTACGACTTCAAGCTGCCTCTCAGCGATATCGTGCTTTTCAACTTCGGCAATCCGCGGCGCGGCGACGTCATTACTTTTACCTCGCCCGCGGACGGCGTCCGCCTGATCAAGCGTTTGGTGGCGGTGCCGGGTGACGTGGTAGCGATTCGGGGCGAGGTTCTCTATATCAATGGCGCAGCCTCCGAGTACCTCAACCCCGCGCGTGTCTCTGAACCGACCGACTACGGCGAATGGCCGCCGCGATACGAGCATACGAGCGAGTAGCCGGCAACGAACGCGCGGTGCAATTCTTTCCCGATCGGGCGAGGCGCGATTTTGGCCCCGTCGTTGTGCCTGAAGGCAGCTACTTTTTCCTTGGTGACAATCGCGACAACAGTGCGGACTCCCGCTACATCGGGTTCGTCCCGCGGCACCTCTTGATCGGTCGAGCGCACCACATAGTCGTGTCGGCACGCATCAAGGATGATTGGTTGCCTCGCTTCGAGCGTATCGGCACGCCAATTCAGTAGCCGAAGTCTTTATACGACGACGAGCGGCTGCAGCGACGTTGTTTGCCGGACGCCGCAAGCGGGCGTTAGGCTCGGATCACCCGAGTTTCCTAGATCCAACTTCAGGGGACGTGGCATTCTAGTGTCCACCAGCGCGACGCATTTGACTTGGAACGCACGAACGCCGTTATGAGTCGTGTTTGACGCGACGTTTCGCAATATCGCTGATGTAATTCGCGAGCACGCGGCGGCGCGGCCGGAGCAACCGGCTCTCGTGCAAGGCGACCGGCAGCTGACGCACGCCGAGCTCGACACGATGATGGATCGCGTGGCGGTCGCGCTGCAGCGCGACGGTGTGTGCGCAGGCGACGTGATCGCGTTGTGCGGATCAACGACACCGCAGCAGGCCGCGCTCTTCCTCGGAGGTCTGCGCGCTGGTGCGGTGGTCGCGCCGCTCGCTTCTTCGGTGACCCCGGCGATTTTCGCGTCAATGTTGGGTGACACCGACGCTCGCCTGCTGTTCGTCGATGCATCCGCGTCAGCGCTGGTGCCGGCCGACATCAAACCGCGTTGCATCGCGCTCGAAGCTGGGGCACCGGGAAGGCCGTTCGCTGACTGGCTCGCCTCGCCACAGACGCGGCCACGACCGGTAACCGTCGAGCCAAAGTCGCCGTTCAACATCATCTATTCGTCGGGCACGACCGGTACACCCAAAGGCGTGGTGCAGCCGCACATGATGCGCTGGATGCACCTGTTGCGCGGCACACCCTACGGCTATGGGCCGGACGCAGTAACGGTCCTCGCGACGCCGCTGTATTCGAACACGACGCTGGTTGCGTTCTTTCCGGCACTTGGCTTAGGCGGCACGGTCGTGCTGATCGCCAAGTTCGATGCCGCCGCTTATCTGGCGCTGGCCGAGCGTCACCGCGCCACGCATACGATGCTGGTGCCGGTGCAGTATCAGCGCATCATGGCGCTTCCCGAGTTCGGCCGCCACGATCTGTCTTCGTTCCGCATGAAGTTCTCGACCAGCGCGCCATTCGCGGCTGCGTTAAAAGCCGATGTGCTGGCGCGCTGGCCCGGAGGACTGATCGAGTTCTACGGCATGACCGAAGGCGGCGGCACCTGCATTCTCGAAGCGCACCAGCACCTCGATAAATTGCATACGGTGGGCCGGCCGGCCGAAGGCCACGACATCCGGCTGATCGACGACGACGGGCACGAGGTCGCCCGCGGCGAAGCCGGTGAAGTTGTCGGTCACTCGCCGACACTGATGACGGGCTATCACAACCAGCCGCAGCGCACGCGCGAGGCCGAGTGGTACGCGCCCGATGGCATGCGTTTCATACGCACCGGCGATATCGGCCGCTTCGACAGCGACGGTTTCCTGACGCTGTTCGATCGCAAGAAGGACATGATCATCTCGGGCGGCTTCAACATCTACTCGATTGACCTTGAAGCGCAGCTGATCGCGCATCCCGCGGTTCGAGAAGCTGCGGTGGTCGGCGTCTCATCGGTCCGGTGGGGCGAGACGCCAATCGCGTTCGTCGTGCGGCGCGCCGGAGAGGACACTTCTGCTGCCGATTTGCGCGAATGGCTGAACGCCAGGGTCGGCAAGACGCAGCGGCTGACCGATCTGATTTGCGTCGACGAATTACCGCGCAACGCACTCGGCAAGATACTGAAGCGCGAATTGCGCGAGCGTTACCAGACCAAACGCTCAAGAGGGTTGCACAAGGAGACATGATGAACTCAAAGGACATCAATCGCCGTCGTTTCAACAGCGCGCTCATCGCTGGCGCAGCAACAGTGCTGGTGCCCAGAGTCGACGCTCAAGCCTGGCCGTCGAAGCCGATCAAGGTCATCGTCCCTTACCCGCCGGGCGGCTTCACCGATATCACTGCGCGCCTTGTGACGCAGAAGTTGCAGGAACGTCTTGGTCAGCCGCTCGTGATCGACAACAAACCGGGTGCAAACAGCATTATCGGCGTCGACGCGCTCGCGAAATCTGCGCCGGATGGCTACACGTTCGCGGTGGTGATAGCCGCCTATGCGGCCAATAGCACGCTGTATCCGAAGTTGCCGTATGACCCGAAGAAGGACCTCGCTGCAGTGTCGCTGATCGGGGTCTCGCCGCTGGTGGCCGCGGTCAACAACGACACGCCGTTCAGGAGTGCGGTCGAGCTGATTGACTACGCACGCAAGAACCCCGGCAAGGTGAGCTACGGCTCCAGCGGCAACGGCTCGGCGGTAAACCTGACGACGGAATTATTGAAGTCGATGACGCAAACGAGCATGGTGCACATCCCGTACAAGGGCGCGGCACCAGCGCTGACCGACTTAATGGGCGGCCACATCCAGTTGTTCATGGACGCCGCTGTTGGTTTGATCAATCCGGGCAAAGCCGGCAAGGTGCGACTGATCGGGGTTGCGAGCGAAACGCGCCTGGCTGCGCTGCCCGACGTGCCGACCTTCATCGAGCAGGGCATCAAAGGTTTCACTGGCAGTACGTGGGCCGGAATTTTGGCGCCCGCCGGCACGCCGCCGGCTGTCATCAAGCGCGTCGCCGATGAGGTGGCGGCCATCGTGAAGCTGCCGGACGTTAAGCAGAAGCTCGATGAGATGGGCACGATTGCGGTCGGCAGCACGCCAGCCGAATTCGAGTCGTTCATCGGCAGCGAGACCGTAAAATGGGGCAACGTGATCCGCGACGCAAAGATCACAGCCGAATGAGAGCGCTGGCGTCGAGCTCAGCGTTCGAGGGCCGACGCTCTGCGAGCTATGAGCTGCGCTCTGCGTTACCGCTGTCGGAACTCTGTCGTTATGATTTTGACTTTGGGTCCTCCAAAGATCTTTCGTCACACGCTGGCCTTCAGCACTACTTATTGAAGTAGGCCTCCTGTCTGGTTACGGTGCGCATGAGTTCCTCTATCGAGCACGAGAGTGCCGCTACGCGGCTCCCCATTTACCGACACGCATTCGCTTTCGATCGGCTTGTCCGCGAGTTTCCTTTGCCTGACGTCTTCGAGCAAACTGTGTGGCGCTGGAGTCCAAATCTAATCCGTAAGCTTCAAGAAGAACGCTTCCTGCGGACTGTGGAAATTGGCTGGAACAATCCTTTCTACCGCAAGCGGTGGACGGCGGCAGGCTTAGGGCCCGGCGACATCCGGACACTTGATGACATTGTCAAAATTCCCACCTACACGTCCGACGACGTAACCAACAGTCTTGAAGCCGCCCCGCCTTTTGGCGACTTCCACAACCTCTCCCGCGCCGACTTGTCGTCGTTGGGTCCGCTCAAGCTTCAGACCAGTGGCGGAACCACGGGTACCCCCCGTCCGACGCTCTTCGACGCGTGGGCTTGGGAAGCGCAGGCCGTCCTCGGCGCGCGCGCGCTCTACATCCAGGGGGCACGTCCGGGAGATGTGATGCAAATCCCCATGACATGCTCGCTCGCGAATGCAGGCTGGCTTTCCTACAAGTCATGTCACGACTTCCTCGGCGTCCTTCCCCTAACAACCGGAAGCGGTTTGGTCACATCCTCGCGTCAGCAATTAGAGATCGCGATGCGCTTCGGAACGACTATCTGGCACTGTTTTCCCGAGTACCTGCTGCGACTCGCCCAAGTGTCCGGCGACGAACTCGGACGAGACGTGCGTGATCTCAACACCAAATTCCTGCGGACTTACTTCGGCCCGGACACTGAGGGCAGTCTGCGTCGTGAGTTGGAGGACCGCTGGGGCTGTCCGGCCTACGACGCCTACGGGGCCAACGAGATATCCGCGGCCGCTTTCGAATGTTGCGAGCAAAACGGCTTGCACCTGATGGAAGACGCGGTCTACATCGAGGTCTTGGACGTCGAGACGTCACAGCCGGTCGCTCTTGGCGAGCGCGGAAACCTAGTCGCCACGGCTTTCTTCCGCTCAATGCCTCCGATCATTCGCTACAACCTGCGCGACCTAGGGAGAATCCTCACACAAGAGCGATGCGGGTGCGGAAGCTACTTCCGACGAATGGATCATTTCCTCGGACGCAGTGACGCGATGGTCAAGCTGCGCGGAGTAAACACGTATCCGATGGCATGCCTGCCAGCAATACGCAGCGACCGCCGTACAACAGGCGAATGGTTATGCGTCGTGGAGCGCGTGCAGTTTGATGGTGCACCGCGCGACGAGATGGAGGTGCGCGTCGAAGTACGTCATGACGCTGGATCATACGAAGGCCTGCAGAATATGCTGGAAAAGCGGCTCAAAGATGAGCTTGGCGTTGCAGTCCGCGTTGCGCTGGTCGAAGAAGGTTCGCTCGCAGAACTGGCGAACACGCAGGGCCGCGAGGGCAAGCCACGCCGGCTGCTCGACCGCCGGCCGGCCTTTAATGAAAGCCAGAAAGCATGAAATTCTTCGACTGCCATTCGCACTGGGCCACCGAAAAGGGACACATCTTTCGGACACCGGAAGAACTCATGCGCCAAGAGAAGATCTGGCGCACGAAAGGTCGGTACTGGAGCGAGGACGAGATGATCCAGACCATGCGTGACAATCAGGCTCGCGTCATCCTTGACCTCGCCTGGACGCGCAATCTGCCGATGGAGCAAATTCGCGAATACCACGACTATGCGTTCGCGGTAACCCGGCGCAACATTGACGTGATCTTTGGGCACTGGCTGCTCTTTGACCCTCGGCGCCGCGACGAATCACTGGATGAGTACAGGCGCGCCAAGCAGGCAGGCGCCGGTTTCATTGGATTCTCAATTTCCGGTAGCACCACAGGGGTACCGCCAAGCGACCCGCTGTGGTTTCCTTTTTACGAGCTTGCAATCGAGACGAAGTCACCGGTCATCATGATGGTGGGCCTCACGGGTATAGGCCAAGGGACGCGCGGAGGCTATGGAATGATCCTCGACCACAACCATCCTCGCCATGTCGACTTTGTGTCGGCTCATTACCCCGAACTCGACATCCTCGCCGCGCGCCCGGCATACCCTTGGCAGGAAGAAATGATCGCCGTGCTGCTGCACAAATCGAATGTCAGCTACGAGCTGCATGGCTGGGGACCGAGGCGGCTGCCTGATAGCCTGCGCAAGGAAATCACCACCCGCCTTAAGGACCGCGTCATGATCGGCTGCGACTTTCCAGTTTTGGAATATGCGAAGGTGAAGGCTGATTGGGAGTCATTGGGTTTCGACCACGAGGTACTTGAGAAGGTGATGTATCGCAACGCCGAAAATTACTTCCGCGCAAATTGAGAGACCGTCATGATCAAAACCTGCCGCCTTATTCGCTGTCTGCTAGTTGCCACTGCCGCAGCGGGTGCCATTCTCCCCGCGTGGTCGCAGGTATACCCCGCGCGAACTGTGCGGGTCATTGTGCCCTTCGGCGTAGGTGGCAACACCGACGCAGCTGCGCGGCTCGTGGGCGCGAAGCTCACCGAACGCTGGGGGCAGCAAATAATTATCGAAAATCGTACGGGTGCGGAGGGGAACATCGGAACGGAGGCGGCAGTCAAGGCACCCCCCGACGGCTACTCGCTCTATTTCGGGACCAATACGCTCACCATTAATCGCCAGATGGCGCCAAGCCCGGCGTTCGATCCCCTGAAAGACTTGGTGCCTATCGCGTTGATCGGCACGACCGAATTTGTCCTCGGCGTGCACCCCGACGTGCCGGTGCACACGACCAGTGAACTGATCCAGTACGCGAAAGCTAATCCAGACAAGCTGCGCTACGGTGCCACTTCATACCAAGGTGTATTCGCGATGGAGCAGTTCAATGCACTCGCCGGCACGCGCATCGAGCGCGTTCCCTACCGCGCTATGTCCAACGTGCAGGTCGACCTGCTCGCTGGACGCATCGAGGTCTTTCTTACGACGCCAGCATCGGTGGCGCAGTACATCAACGCAGGCAAACTGCGAGGGCTGGGTGTGACCGCGGATAAGCCGATGCCCGGACTTCCGAACGTGAATCCCATCGGATCGGCGGTCCCGAACCTGAAGGTGGCGACCTGGTATGGCATGTTCGCGCCCCTGAAGACGCCGCCGGAAATCCTGTCAAAAGTCACCGTAGATTTGCGTTGGGCACTGGACCAGGCCGACGTTCGTGCAGGACTTGAAAAGGTCGGCGTATCGACTCAATTCGGCTCGGCCGAAGAACTGCGCTCGCTTATGATCAAGGACGTGGATACAGTAGATGACCTTGTCCGTCGCGGCGTTATGAAGCCAGGCAGCTAACGCGGCTTCTAGCTTGGAGGGGCTTCGTTCCGCAAGTCCGCTTCTTGAGAAGCCGGATGTCTGCAATGGGTCGTCAACAAACATTCCAGGTCGATAAACGGCCAATGGCGGTCGCTCGCCGCTCGTTCTTAATTTGCCCCGTGAGCGCACCGAGGTCGAAAGGCGTTCCGACTCCTGCGGTTTTTCTCGGATCTGTTAATGGCCGAAAATCGGAGTCGCATATCCGCCAAAACTAGGTGTGGCGCGCCTCTCCAAGAGATTTGGACCGACTTGTTATGCCGCAGTGTCCAGATATAGGAGCAGAATCCTGCGGTCTAAAACACGTTAGCTGTCATGAATGGACGTCTCGTAAATTTCGCGATCTCGGTTTCACTTC
>JBDUCU010000136.1:0-7240 GCA_040003315.1 Burkholderiaceae bacterium
CGGCCGGCAACGACCCTTATCTTGCGGCCGCCAAACGAGTCGGAGCCCGCGCGATCGTTCGAATGACGTTGAATACAGGTCAGGCAGTGGCAGTCGAGAGCGGACCATCGATCGGAGTCGGCGTCGGTGGCGGCTCTGGACGCTTCGGTGCAGGCGGCGGAATATCTTTTCCCTTCGGCGGGTCACGCGTCAGCCAGGCGTACGCAGCGGACACCGCTCTGATCGACCCGGGAAATGGCGCAACGATGTGGTCGGGGCGAGCCAGTAGCTCGACCGCGCAAAACCCCGCCGGACAAATTACGGAGCTCGCGCAGACCACTGCTCAGGCTCTGCAGAGCGCGGGCCTGATATGAACATCGACTTCAATGTCATCAGCTAAGCGCTTGATCGAACGACAGTGCGCTTTCAGGCCGCGGGCTCTTTAATCGCTTGAAGTTCGACGGGCATCCACTTGAAAAGATTAAAGAAATTTCTTGTAGATGCGGCAGCAACCTGACTCACGTCGATTCCCTTCAGGTCGGCGAGCTTTTCGGCGACTTTCGTCACAAATGTCGGCTCATTTGTCTTTCCCCGGTAAGGCACCGGCGCGAGATATGGCGAATCGGTTTCAATCAATAGGCGCTCGAGCGGCACCACGCGCGCAACTTCCTGCAGCTCTCGCGCAGTCTTGAAAGTGACGATGCCCGAGAACGAGATGTAAAAGCCAAGCGCCATCGCCGCCTCTGCGACAGCGCGCGATTCGGTAAAGCAGTGCATGACACCGCCGATCTGCGCCGCGCCCTCTTCCCGCATTATCTTCAATGTGTCGGCCGATGCGGCCCGCGTGTGGATGATCAGTGGCTTGCCGCACTGCCGGGCCGCTTGAATGTGCGCGCGAAATCGATCGCGCTGCCAGTCAAGCGGTTCTTCCAGGCGAAAGTAGTCGAGTCCCGTTTCCCCGATAGCGACGACCTTGGAGTGAGCAGACAGTGCCACCAGGCGCTCGACAGACGGCTCTTCGGTGTCTTGATAATCGGGATGCACGCCGACCGAAGCGCACAGATTGCTGTGTTGTTCAGCGACCGCTAGCACTGCGGAAAATTCGGCTAACGTGGTGCATACGTTCAAAGCCGCAACGACGTTGCTTGCGCGCATTCGCGCCAGCACCTCGGGCAATTGGATCGCCAGTTCGGGAAACGACAAATGACAATGGGAGTCGACGAACATGCGGTGCAACGGGTCTGCCGGTGAAGCGCAGGACTATCGCGCAAACCAGCCGACTATAAGGTGTGGGTAGGACGCGCCGACTTTAGCGACGCCCCTAAGGCATCTTCGATGCGCTTGCGCGCATTGATCCCGGTTTCATCGGACGGAAAATGGACACCGATTCCGGGCGTCTTGCTGCCGCCCGCCGCCGGACTGATCCACACAACCTTGCCTGCAACCGGAATGCGAGTCGGATCGTCAAGCAAGGTCAGAATCAGATAAACGTCGTCGCTGAGTTGATAGGGCCTGGTTGTTGGAACGAACATGCCGCCGTTCTTTAAGTACGGCATGTATGCCGCGTAGAGCGCGGCTTTTTCCTTGATCGATAGCGATAAAACGGCCGGCCTCGCGCCAGCGGCTGCAGCAGCCTGTCCGTTCCCACCCTTGCCATTGCTCATTTAGGCGCCGTTACTCAAACTCGCATCGCGTTCCGTTCACGCATCGCATCGATATAACCGAGCAACGCGCTCTCCACGACCAGACGCGCATTCAGTGGATGATCGCTGACTGCTTGCGTTTGCGCTAGCGTTGCCGCCCAGTCAGCCACCCGAGAAGGCTCGATGCCGCGCGCAAGCGTTGCAAAAATTCGCTGGTACATCGGATAGTAACGAACGCGTCCCGCCATCCTTTCCGCTAATAAGTCCCATCCCCACCGCTGTAACAAACGGATCGCCGCCGCCACCGGGATGTCCTTGGGCACCACGCTGGCAACCTCGGCTGCAGTCAGGGCTGAGCCGCGAGCCAGCAAGTTCAGGAGTTCTTCCCGCAGCGTTGAGTCGAGCATGCGACCTTCTTGGGGTGAATCGCCTTCGAGCAGGCCGATCGGCGCCCCACCCGCCTCGGCCAACTTCCTCGCAGCGTCGTCGACACCGGCCCGTTGAAGCCAGTCAAGAGCCTGAGTCTGTCTCGGGACTGGCGCGCGCAGCAACAGGAAGCGAGAGCGGATAGTCGGCAACACGGCGTCGAGTTCATCGCTGACTGCAAGGAACACGACTTCCGGCGGCGGCTCTTCGAGCGTTTTGAGCAGCGCGTTGGCAGCCGGTTCGTTCAGTGCCTCGGCAGGAATCAATAGGACCACTCTGCGCCCGCCACGATGCGAGGTGATCGAAAGAAACTCGCCGGTCTTTCGCACCTGATCGATGACGATTTCCCGCCCCGGTCTGGCCGAAGCCGAGCGCATACTTTGCGATCCTGTTTCAGCTTCGCCGTCAGCCACGCCTGCATCATCGCGTTCAGGCATTTGCGCCGCTGGAGTCAGCCACCGCAAATCCGGGTGATTGTCGGCCGATAGCAGCTGACACCCCGCACATTGCCCGCAGGGACTCTCACCTTTCGGTGACTCGCAAAGTAGCAAACGTGCAAATGCCTTGATCAAGTGCCGCTTGCCGATCCCGCGCGTGCCGTGCACTAACAGCGCATGCGGCAGGCGATCGCGCCATCCGATGAGCTGCGTCCATAGCTCGCCTTGCCAAGGCAGCGGAGTCAGCCGTTCCATTCGCGCATGAACTGCACCAGTTGGCCATGCACCGATTCGGGCGCACGCTGACTGTCGATGACAAAAAAGCGGGCCGGATCGGCTCTCGCGAGCTTTAGATACATCGCACGCACAGCTTCGAAAAACGATAAAGGTTCAACCTCGAAGCGATCGGCGTGCGACGAGGCTTCGCGTCGATGCACCACGCGCTGAGCGGCAACATCCGGCGCAACGTCGAACAGGATGGTCAGATCGGGCTTCAGATCTGGATGAACCCATTTTTCGAGCTGCTCGATGCGTTGCTTGGGCATTCCGCGGCCGCCGGCTTGGTACGCATAGGTGGCGTCGGTAAACCGGTCGCACAAAACCCACTGACCGGCCGCGAGAGCCGGACGAATCACCTTTACAAGGTGCTCCGCGCGTGCAGCAAACATCAGCAGCGTTTCGGTGTCGGGCGTCATTGCATGATGCAGCACCAATTCGCGCAGTGCCTCGCCAAGCGGAGTGCCGCCCGGCTCGCGCGTGAGCATTAACCGGACACCCCGCGCGCCCAATACTTCAGCGCTGGCGTCGATGTGTGTGCTCTTGCCCGCGCCATCGATTCCTTCAAATGTGATGAAACGCCCGCGAGAAGGCGCTGCATCGGTCATCGAACACCTCTTTGATATTTATCCACGGCACGGTTGTGCTCGGCCAGCGTTGCCGAAAAGTGCGACGTGCCATCGCCGCGGGAAACAAAATAAAGCGCAGGGGTTGCCGCCGGACGCAGCGCGGCTTCGATCGATGCGCGGCCCGGCAGTGCGATCGGCGTCGGTGGCAGGCCTGCGCGCGTGTACGAGTTGTACGGCCCATCGGCTAGCAGATCGCGCTTGCGCAGGTTGCCGTCGAACGCAGACCCCAGCCCATAAATGACTGTCGGATCCGTTTGCAGCAACATCCCGAGGCGCAGGCGGTTGACGAACACGCCGGCAATCATCGCGCGTTCCGCCGGCTGTCCGGTTTCCTTTTCCACAATCGACGCCATGATTAAAGCCTCGTAGGGCGATTTGTATGGCAAGTCCGAAGCACGCGCTTCCCATAACTCGAGTAGCCATTTCATCTGCGTGCGATACGCCTGCCGATAGATTTCCAGATCGGATGTACCTGGGTCATACAGGTACGTGTCCGGCGCAAACAAACCTTCCGGGTGAGCCTCGGCGGCACCGATCTTTTTCAATAGATCCGCTGCAGACGCTGTTGCCAAGTCCTGCTTCAATTCCCCTGTTCCCGCGAGCAAGGCGCGTAGCTCACGAAAGGTAATTCCTTCGACCACCGTCAAGCGCTCGCGCAGCACGTCACCGGCTTGCAACTTGGCGAGCAATCCGCTCAGCGTAACCCCCTGCTTCACCCCGTAGCGTCCAGCTCGAAGCGATTGCGCGGTACCGGTGATGCGCGCTGCGGCCACCATTGCACCTGGGTCGACTCCGATGCCGGCCGCCCGCGCAGACTGCGCAATAGCGCGTACCGAGTTTCCGGGTGCGACTCGAAACTCGACATAATTTTCCGTAAACTGTAGCGGCCGCTGGAAGACATACCAGTGACCGACAAGCGCGGTGGCGATCAATACGATTGCCGCTGTTAGCGCAATGCCGACCCAGATGCTTGCGACGCTGCGTTTTTTCATAGACGGCGTTCGAGCGGCGACCGGAGAGTTTGTCGACTTATATTAATCTGCGGACTCTGCCTCAAAAGCAAAGCCGACGTGCCTTTCACCCGCTCCATTATCGAAGTGCCGACCTTGGTCGACTTGCTCGAACTCGGGGTTATCTCCGTTCACGGCGCTGACGCGACGGCGTTCCTGCAAACACAACTGACGAACGACGTCGCACGTCTGACGTCACATCAGATGCAGCTGTCGGGTTATTGCACTCCCAAGGGACGCCTGCTCGCCACTTTTCACCAGTGGCGCAACGATGACGCAGTCTTTCTGCGCGCACCACGCGAGGTGATCGCATCGATCGTCAAGCGCTTGTCGATGTTCGTGCTGCGCGCGAAGGCCAAGGTGCTCGACGTCAGCAACGACTGGGCGACCTACGCCTTACTTGGAGCGGAAAGCTCGAGCACTTTGCGCAACGCGGGATGGCAGGTGCCGCAGGCCGCATGGACATCGCTGTCGACCGACGGTCTGCGCATCGATCGTGTGCTCCCAACACCGAACGGAGTCGAGAGATTTTTGCTGACGCTGCGCAGCGCATCGCCGGTGCCGCTGCCGGAATCGGTGCCGCGCGGATCGAGCAGTCTGTGGTGGCTTACCGAAATTCAGGCTGCCATGCCGACAGTGTTCGCCGCCACTCAGGAAAAATTCGTTCCGCAGATGCTCAATTTCGAGGTGCTCGGCGGCGTCGATTTCAAGAAAGGCTGCTACCCCGGGCAGGAGATCGTGGCGCGTAGTCAGTATCTTGGAAAGCTTAAGCGCCGCATGAATGTGGCGCACGTGGCGACCGATGAGATCGCCGCGGGCACAGATGTTTTTCACAGCGAGGTTGCGCAGCCGGTAGGCGTCGTCGTAATGTCTGCGAAATCACCGGCTGAAGTCAGCGAACTGCTGTTCGAGGCTCCGATCGACCGACTCGAATCAGGCTCGCTTCATCTGCGAAGCCCCGACGGCCCCCGACTCGTCGTCCAGCCGCTGCCCTATGAACTGTTTGACCCGACCGAGTAATCTCGATGGAGCATTGGTACATTTACTACGAGTGTCCAAAAGGGACGACCCAAGACACCATCGAGCGCGCACGATTGATGCAGGCTGCGCTCGCCGCGAATGGCCCAATCGGACGCCTGGTTCAACGGATCGGCACGGGTGATCGAACCACGCTAATGGAGATCTATGAGCATGTCGAGCAGCCGGAGCGCTTCGAGGCAGCGCTTGCGGATGCGCTCGCCGCCTCGGGACTTGGCAGCGACGTTCAAAACGGGCGTCATCTAGAACGGTTCAGGGATATCTGACGATGTGCCTGATGGTGCTTGCCTGGCGTTCGCACCCGGATTACCCGCTGATACTGGCGGCTAACCGCGACGAGTTCTACCTGCGCCGTACGCGCCCCGCCGCGTGGTGGGGTCACGCTGTATCGGTACTCGCGGGGCACGACGAGGAAGCCGGCGGAACCTGGCTGGGCATCACGCGCCGCGGTCGGTTCGCTGCATTGACCAACGTGCGGGCGCCGAGTGAGCGGAATCCGCATGCACCCTCTCGCGGAACGCTGGTGCTCTCGGCATTGCAGTCGCCGCAGGCACCGGCGGCCTGGCTGCAATCGAACGCGCCTCGCATGGGCGCCTACAACGGCTTCAACATGCTGGTCGGCGACGTCGGCCCACTTGACGACCGCGGATTCGGTCCTGAGCCTCGCCTCGACTACTACAGCAACCGCAAGCAGGAGGGCGCAAGCGCGCTTCAACCGGGCGTCTACGGCTTGTCCAATGCGGATCTCGATACGCCGTGGCCCAAGGTGACGCGTGCGGTGGTGGGCTTTGCGTGCGCGATTGCATCGCGGGTCGATGTGCAGCCGCTGTTGCATTTGCTTGCCAACCGCGAGCTGGCGCGTGATGCAGAGCTCCCGTCGACCGGCGTCCCCCATAAATGGGAACGCGCGCTGTCGCCAATCCAGATTCGTGCTAACGGGTATGGCACCCGTTCAAGCACCGTGTTAGCGGTGCGCAACGACGGGCACACAACATTTTTCGAGCGCTCGTTCGACCCGATCGATCCTGAGCGCTTCTCCGACCGCCACTACGAGTTCATGATCGATCGCGCCGCGAGCCCGGTGCGCATCAAGGCACCGGGAAGCGGTTGATGCGGTCCGCGCGGGCCGCTACAGCGGGCAGCGCATTTCAACGTGAGGTATTCCGGCGTCATCGTACTGATCGCCGTGCACCGAATAACCGTGCTTGCGATAGAAATCCTGTGCATGCATCTGCGCACTGAGCACGGCTTGCGAATGTCCGCGACGCCGCGCCTCGTCCATCAGCGCCCTCAGAATTGCGCTGCCGATCCCGCTGCCGCGCTCGCTCGGAGCCACGGCCATACGGCCAATGTGGCCGTCGGGCAGCAGACGTCCGGTACCGACTGCGTGACCGGCGGAATCGAACGCGACCGCATGGACTGACGCAACGTCGAAGGCGTCGAGTTCGATCTCGGCCGGCACGTGCTGCTCGCTCACAAAAACCGCGAAACGCAGCGGTTCGGCCCAGCAGCGCATCTGGTCCCAGTCTCCGAGTTCAACTCGCATCGGAAGATGGTCGGGTCGACACGTCGGGAGGAACCGTCTCGAAGCTGCGAATTTGCTCGCGCAGTGCCGCTGAAATCGGCACTGGCGTGCGCGAGGCCGGATCGGCATGCACGTACACGAGCTCGGCAGTCACCAAAACCGCTTCGTATTGCCTGCGCCGGTACATTTCGACTGCAAACTGCATGCTGCTCGTGCCAAGCCGCGCAATACGTCCGCAGATTTCGAGCTCGTCGTCGTAGTACGCTGACCATAAATA
>JBDUCU010000036.1:0-23785 GCA_040003315.1 Burkholderiaceae bacterium
GCTTGCTTCACCGTCTCAGGCCTTGTCCGAAGAATCGGCCAACCGAAACACGGGCATGCGCCGCCCCGGACCATGCTCCGCAAAATCGACGACGACCGGCTTGCCCACCAGCGAGGCGCTGTCCATCGGTGCCCCCGGGATCTGCGCGTAGATGTACGGTCCCTCATCCAGAACCACCGCAGCAAAGACATAGGGCGCCTCGGCATTGAAGCCATCGTGGTGGGTCCGGTGCACAGTTGTGTGCGAAATGATCCGCCCTCTACCCGAGGCCTCGAACCATTTGAGCTTCGGTCCTTTGCAGAATGGGCAGCAGACTCGCGGATAGAACACTCCCTTCCCGCAACCGGACTGCGCGCAGCGCTGGATTATCAGCCTGCGCTCGTTGGCGCCATCCCAGAACGGGCGCGTCAGTCCGTTGACCCGCGGCTGCGGCTTCAGCACGTTGCCGGCGATCCGATTCGCCATCTATGCGCTCCTATTCGACGCGCTCGAGCACTGCGGCGCTCGAACTGAGACCGCGGCCGTAGGCCACCATGCCATAGCCGGACACCACGCCGCGCTTGCACTTAACCTGCCGCGCGCCGGCCCGCCCCATCAGCTGGGTCACCCCCTCGTACACACCGATCATTCCGCCCGCCGCTCCCGCCTGCCCGGCTGACAGCTGGCCACCTCCCGTGTTAATCGGGAAGGCGCCCTGGGTCGTGATGTCGGTCGAGCGCAAGAACTGATGCGCCGTTCCCTTGGCGCAAATGCCCAGTCCCTCCAGTTGGACGAAGCACATCACCGGGTAGTCGTCGTACAGCTCTGCAAAGTCCAAGTCTGATGGTCGGTAGCCGGCGCGTGCATACAGCCGGTCCGCAAAACCTTCCCATCCACCGGGCTCCGAGTAGACATCGTTCGCCGGGAAGTTGTGCATCTCTTCTGAGGCAAGAATGCGTATCTGCGGCCCGGGCAGTTCGCGCGCTACCCGCTCGGAGGCGAGCACGATCGCGTCGCCCCCCACGCAGGGCAACACGCAGTCAAACAACCGCAGCGGATCGGCGATCTGCTTGGCGTTCAAGTAGTCCGCCATCGTGAGCGGCACCTTGAACAGCGCATTTGGATTGAGGAGGGCGTTGGTACGCAACGCCATGCAGAAGCGGCCGAAGTCTTCGCGCGTCGCACCGTGTCGCTCCATATAGAGGCGCGTGTGCAGCGCAAACATGCCGTTCGCACCGCCGAAGCCCTGCGGCGACATGAACTCGCGCACGGAGCCGTTGAAGCGGTCAAGCGTCTCGTTGTGGGACGCAACGTCAAACGCATCGGCCGCCGCCGCCACGACCACTTCGCAGGCGCCGTCACGAATTGCGCGAGCCGCGTGCGCCATGCCGATGATCCCGGAGGCGCCGCCGTACAGGCCTTGAAACAGGAACCTGGCCTCGATGCCGAGGTGCTCCGCCATGGTGGCCGCGTTGTCCGGCGGCAGCATGAAAGAAGTCAAGGCGAGCCCATCGACGCGCGACCAGTCGAGGCCCGCATCGAGCAGGGCTGCGCTGCCCGCGTCGTACAAGAGCTTTTGCACCGTACTCGGCGAACGCTTCGCATACACGGTCTGCCCAGCGCCGACGATCCGAACTCCATCGAATGCGCTGCCCATGTCAGATGATCCCTTCCTTTTGCAGCGCCTGCAGTTGTGCTTCCGACAGGCCCAGTACGTTCATGTACACGTCGGCGTTATCGGCGCCGAGCGCTCGGCCCGAGTGGCGCACCTCACCTGGCGTACCGGTGAACCGCGGCACGACCCCTTGCATCTTCACGCTGCCGAAGTCGTCATCGGGTACCGCAACGACGTTATTGCGCGCCAGATAATGCGGGTCCTTGACGATGTCGCGGATGTCGAGCACTGGGCCGGCGACAACTTCAGTCTCTTCGAACATCTGCATCAGGGCATCGCAGTCGCGCTCCTTGAACCACCGCGCGATGATCTCGTCGAGCACCACGTCGTTGTCGCAGCGCGATGCGTTATCGACAAAACGCGGGTCGGTGATCAGCTCGGACATTCCCATCGCGGCGGCGAGTCGCTCGAAGGTCCGCTGCGAACTAGCCGAGAGTCCGATCCAGCGACGGTCGCGCGTCTGATAAGTGTTGCGCGGCGAGTCCTCCGAGAGGCGGTTGCCCTGCCGCTGCTTAACGATGCCCAGCTGATCGAAGCCGATCACCTGGGACTCCACCAGCCTAAACAGCGGTTCGTACAGGCTGACATCGATTTCCTGCCCCTTGCCATCGCCGTGATCGCGGTTGTAGATCGCAAACATCGCCGACATCGCCGAGAATGTGGCCGCCACTGAATCAGCGAGCGGAAAGCCGGGCAGCGTTGGTGGACGATCGGGAAATCCGGTGAACGACGGAATGCCCGAGAAAGCCTCAGCGATGGTGCCGTAGCCGCCGCGCTTGGCGTAAGGCCCTGTCTGTCCAAAGCCAGACACACGCACCATTACGAGCCGCGAATTGATCTTCGAAAGCTCATCAAAACTCAGGCCCCATCGCTCAAACGTGCCGGGCCGAAAGTTCTCGACCAAGATGTCAGTGTCGCGCACCAGCTGTCTGAACAACTCCTGACCGCGTGGCTTTGAAAGCGCTAGTGTGATCAGACGCTTGTTGCGGCCGATCACCTTCCACCACAACGAGCGGCCGTCCTTCATCGGTGCCCAGTGCCGCATCGAATCGCCGATGCCTGGCAGTTCGATCTTGATGACGTCGGCGCCAAAGTCTGCGAGCTGCGTTGCAGCCAAGGGGCCCGCGATCATGTTTCCCGCGTCGAGAACACGCAACCCGGCGACGGGGCCCTTTCGAATCAAGGTCGATCCTTTACGCGCGGCAGGGGAAGTTGAGAGGGACGAATAGTTTGCTCCACGTTCAAGGTCGCTGCGCAGTCGACGTGCGATCACGGAACCGAAGGGCGGTTGCTGAGCGACCGTCGCGCGATGAGCGCGTGGACAAGCTTCCCGAAACTGGATGGTCTTTTCTTGCTTCTCGGGTATTGTTTGGCGAGATATGAATCTGGGTCAAGCCTTTCTTCATCAGCGTGCACTCCTGCGGGAAGATGTTGCGCCCGATCAACCTCATGATCGGGCGCTGGCCGTTTTGAATGCAGTCGCAGACGCAGCGCGGCCAACGTCGATCACCGAAGTCGCTGTCGATTGCGGGCTTCCGGTTCCCACCGTGTATCGACTGGTGGCCCACCTTGAGAAGCGCGGCATGCTTAGCCGTGCGCTGGGTTCCAAACGAGTCGTCGTCGGGCCATCGCTCGTGAGGCTCACCACGGCCTCACTTGAAGCCGCCTGATGCTGATCTCGGAATCTCTGCCCCGAGTGCGCACGCTCCTTTCGAACACCTTCAAAGGTTCCGCAGCGTGATGGAATCTTCAGCCACGCAAATCGCGCAGCGCTTGCGAGCGAAGACCAAGCGTGGATAACTGCAAGAAGACATCAGTGATCCCGACGCCATCCGAAATGATCACCGACGATCCGAGTGTCTGGTTGGCGAAAGACTATGGGTCACCCAGGTCCTGGGTTCTTCCTTTGTCGTCAGAGTGCCAGGACGAAATCGAAGCGAGCGTGTGCAATGCCGTGACCGCGGGCAAGACCTACACAGACGTCAGCCAGGCCGACTTCCCGCTGCCCAAGACCAGGGCAATGCTGCACGAGGTGTTTGCAGAGCTAGAAGACGGGCGCGGCTTTTCCGTGGTCGGTAATTTTCCGTGCGAGCGCTTCACCTACGAAGAGTCTTTGATCGGCTATGCCGGCCTCTCGTCACACCTCGGCAAGCTTGTCGACCAGAGCTACGCAGGCGACATGAAGGTCGACGTGAAGGACATGGGGCTCACCTACGGCAAGGACGTGCGCGGCTACCAGAGCAATGCGATGCTTCGTTTTCACACGGACGGGGCGGTGTTGACCGGGCTGCTCTGCCTCGAAGGCGCTGTCGAAGGGGGACTTAGCGTACTCATCAGCGCAGGCGCCCTAAGCAACATCATCCTGCGCGACCGGCCCGACCTCCACGAGGTGCTGGTCAAGGGCTTCTATCACCATCGCCGCGGTGAGCACGCCGCCGGAGACAACCCGGTCTCCCCGGCGCCCATTCCCGTATTCGCCTTTTACGACGGCCTGCTTCACTGCACCTACGACCGCAATCAGTCACTGTGGGCTGCCGAAGCGGGCGTCACGATTTCGCCGAAGCAGATCGAGGCCATGGACTATCTGGATGGGCTGATGACAAGTGACGCGTTGCAGCTGCACATGGAGATGCGCAAGGGGGATATTCAGTTTCTCAACAACTTCACTGTCATGCACTCACGCACTGAGTACCGCGATGGTCCCCACCAGAAACGGCACCTGATTCGATATTGGATCGATGTTCCAGACGGCAAGCGCAAAGGATTGACGACGCGTGACCTCTATGTGCGCAAAGAAAAGCTCGCCGAGCAGTTGTAGTTTTGGTCGCAGTCCAACATCTTTACCAGGGAGATCAGAATCATGCTGAAGAAACTGCTGGGATTACTCGTGGTTGGCGGGCTGTTGGCCGCGGGAGCCGCTCAGGCTCAAGAAAAATCGCGCATAGACGAAATCATCGCGCGCGGCAAGGTGATCGTGGGCGTGACGTCCGAGGCGCCTCCGTTCGGATTCATCGATGAGAAAGGCGAACTCGTCGGCTTCGATATCGATATCGCCAAGCTCATCGCGAAGTACTTGTTCAACAGGGACGAATCGCCGAACCGGATCGAATTCGTCAAGCAGGGCTTCGCTGCACGCTGGCCCAACGTGGAGTCGGGCGCGGTCGATTTCGGCATCCAGGTCACCACCATCCTGCCGGATCGAATCCTGCGCGTCGCGTTCACGCGACTGTACATCGACAGCGGCATCGTGATGGTGGTCAAGAAGAACGCTCCTTTTAAGAAGCTGGCTGATCTCAACGATGCCAAGTACACGACAGCCCTTCTCACGGCCCCGGTGCAGGCCGAGCGAGCCAAGCAGCACTTTCCGCGTGCCAAATCGATCATTTTTGACTCGGTCGCCGCACAGTTCACGGCGGTCAAAACTAACCGGGCCGACGGGGCCCAGCTCGACACGCCTGTCGCCCGCTGGTACCTCAAGCAGAACCCCGAAATGCGGATTCTTGAAGAGGCGCTTGTGCCGCCGACCAACAACGCGATATTCCTGAAAATGGGCGACTTTAAGTACTGGCTTGTACTCGACACGCTGGTTGGCGAAATGACCGGCGGCAGCCTCTACACCGAATACGCGGCCATCTACCAAAAATGGTTCGGCGAAAAACCGTTACATACCAAGTACTACGTCAAGCCGTAATCGAGCGCACGGTGGCGGGTCGGGGCAGCGTCCATGGACTCTCTCGCGGTCCAGCTAAGGCTGATCGGCAGCATCTATCCGCAGATGCTCGACGCCCTCGGCGTGACGTTGACCATCGCCGCTCTCGCCCTGCCACTGGCCGTGCTACTGGGTGCGGTCATTGCCATCATTCGGCTGTTCGGACCGAAGCCGATGTCAGCCCTGCTGGGCGGCTGGATCGAGTTCATGCGCAACACGCCGCTGCTGCTGCAGGTATTCATTCTTTACTTCGGAATAGCTCAACTGGGATGGCGGCTGGAAGGCATTTATTGCGGCATAGCCGCCATCGCACTCCAGCACTCCGCTTTCTTGGCGGAGACCTTCCGGGGGGCGCTGGAGTCGTTGAGCCGACGCCAGTGGGAAGCCACCCGCGCTCTGGGCATAAGCGATGCAGCCGCGTTCTGGTATCTCATCCTGCCGCAGGCCGCGCTAAAGGTGGTCGCACCGATCGGCAATCAGTTGCTCATTCTCGTAAAGGACACATCGGTCGTTTCGGCCATCGGAGTGCTGGAACTGACGCTCACCGGCAAGATCATCCTAGAGCGCAACTCGGCGTCGTTCGAGGTGTTCATCGTCGTTGCGACCTTCTACCTGGCCCTTACGGTGCTGCTGGGTCTCCTGGTCCGGTTCATTGAAATACGTACCCGCTCGATGGTGGGTTGACGGATGGACGTCCTCGTGCAAAGCCTGCCGTACCTCGCCAAGGGGGCAGTGCAGACCGTTTGGATGGCGCTGGTTGCCATCGTCATTGGATCGGTGATCGGCCTGGGTCTCGGGTTGGCTGCGGTGTCGCGCTCCAAGACGCTGCGCTGGCTAATCGATGGCTACATCTTCCTGACGCGAGGCATCCCGATCCTGGTGCTGATGTTCATCACCTATTACGCGTTCCCTGCGTTGGGCTATCGGGTGTCCAGCTACACCGCCGTGACCTTTGCGCTCACTGCCTACGCCGCCGCGTTCTATACCGACGTGGTACGCGGCGCTCTGCAGGCTTTGCCCAAGGGTCAAACCGAGGCCGCCAAGAGCCTGGGGCTGAGCCGCACGTGGATCGTTTTCGACATTCTGCTGCCGCAGGCAGCGAAGTCATCGATTCCGCCTTGGCTCAACACCTCGATTGTGATGGTGAAGAGCACCTCCTTCGCGGCTATCGTCGGCGCTTGGGAACTAAGCTACGCCGCTAGGGAAATTGTCGAGCGGACGCTCGCCACGTTTGAGATATTTGGCGCAGCTATGATTTTCTACTTCATCATTTGTTATCCGCTGTCGCTCCTGTCACGCCGCCTCGAGAAACGAGCGGCCATCGTCCACTGAATTCCCCCATGCCTGCAATGATTGAAGTGAGCAATGTGGTTAAGAGCTTTGGCTCGCTCGATGTGCTGAAGGGCGTGTCCTTCGAGGTAGCTCAGGGCGAAGTGGCGGTGATCATCGGCGCCAGTGGATCAGGTAAGTCGACCATCCTCCGATGCATCAACTTCCTCGATGACTTTCAGGGCGGCACGATCAAGGTTAACGGCGAGAGCGTGGGCTACGATTTAAAACCGGACGCCACGCGAGTCCCACAGAGCGAGCGCACCATTGCCAAGCACCGCCAGAAGGTTGGCATGGTGTTCCAAAGCTTCAACCTCTTCCCGCACAAGACGGTGGTAGAGAATGTGATGACTGGCCCGATCCGGGCCAAGGGCATGGCGAGAGCGGAGGGTCGCTCGATCGCCGAGAGCCTGCTCGCCAAGGTAGGGCTCTCGGACAAGCTCAACGAGCTGCCCGCCAACCTTTCGGGCGGGCAGCAACAGCGAGTGGCTATTGCCCGTGCACTGGCGATGCAGCCCAACGTGATGTTGTTCGACGAGGTCACCTCCGCACTCGACCCCGAACTCGTGGGCGAGGTGCTCAAGGTGATCCGCGAGCTGGCGCTGGACGGCATGACCATGATCTTGGTCACGCACGAGATACACTTCGCGCGCGATGTCGGCGACAAGCTGCTGTTCATCGACTCGGGCACGATCCTTGAGCAGGGGCAACCGAAGGGCGTGCTCGACAACCCGGAAAGCGACCGCCTAAAGGCCTTTCTCACGCGCTTTTCGAGAACTAACTACCTCTAGGCGGTGCTGCCTTCGTACAGCCGGATCGTGTTGAGCGTCATGCGCGGCAGCAACTCGATCATTGCCATGCGGTACATAGACACGGCTTCGTGACCGCTGATGGCATCCGCGCCCTGCGCGCCGACGATCACAACTTCGTCGCCCGCACACACGCCTGGAATGTCCGTCACGTCGACGATCGTGTGCTCGGTGGCCCGCATGCCAATAATGCTTGCCCGTTGACCACGGATCAGCACCGTGCCGCCTGCCGGCTCGCGCGGCAGGCCGTCCTTGAAGCCGAACGAGATCACTGCTGTGCGCAGCGAGCCTGGCTTCGTCAGGTGACGCGGAGTGTTCATCTCGAAGTAAGCAGGGATTGTTTTTACCTGCAGCACGCGCGACTTGATCGCCTTGATCACGGGCCGCAGGTCCGCCTTGTTCTGCCAGGGATCTTCGATCATCCCGTACAGCATCCGACCCGGGTTTACCGCGTTGAGGTTAAGTTCTGGATACCCCAGCATGACGCGGCTGCTCGCCGCCATCAGCTCGAGGTTCTGCAGCCCCGCGTCCTGCGCTGCGGCGGCGGCGCGCTGAAAGAGCTCGCCCTGCTGCCTGATGGCAGCTGCGCTCTCCACCAGCGTCAGATGCGTGTAGAGCCCGACGACGCGCATGTTGCTGACCTGCCGCAGGCGTTTAAAGACATCGGCCCATGCGTCCGGCGTAAAGCCTAGCCGGCCGTAACCGCAATCGACTTCAACATGCACGTCCACCAGACGCCGTACGCGGGCCAGAGCGTCAAGGCCATCGAAATCATGCACGGTGGCGATCAGCCCCAGCTCGGTCACGGCATCGGCCATGTTGGGGCAGGTGCTGGCGTAGAGCAGGATCGGCGCTGTGATGCCAGCCGCACGGATACGCTCTGCGTCTTCTGGATCGGAGACTGCAAAGGCATCGGCGCCAGCGTCAACTATGGTGCGTGCCGTCTCTTGCGTGCCGCAGCCGTACGCGTTGTTCTTGCAGACTGCATAGAAACGGTCTGTCGGCCTCAACATGCGGCGGATGACGCGCACATTGTGGGCCAGCGCATCGAGATCGATGACAGACCACGCAGGACGAGCAGTAGGAGGAAGGTTCTGGTGGCGCATAGTTGACTCGATCGTCCGGAAAGTGCCGAGTATGCAATCAGGCGGCAAGCAGAGGTCAGGACAAACTTTCACAAACTGAAAGAACACACGAATGAAGAAGATCGAAGGTGTGATCACAGCGATGGTGACCTGCTTCAACAATGATTTCGCACTCGACGCGCCGGCGCTGCGCGACAGCGTGCAGCATCAGATTGCACGGGGTGCTGCGGGTCTCTGCCCATTGGGTGGAACGGGCGAACCGCTGTCGATGACGGTGGCCGAGCACAAGCAGGTTATCGACACCGTGGTAACTGAGGCCACCGGCCGCGTCCCAGTGGTGATCGGGACACTGCTCGGCTGCCAGGCCGACATCATCGAGTGCGGCCGCCACGCGCGCGCCGCGGGTGCCGACGCGATCATGGTGATCCCACCCTACTTCGTCGTCGCAAAGCCGCCGCACATCCGCCAGCATTTCGAAGCGATCGCCGAGCAGGTAGACATGCCTATGGTGCTATTCAACGGGCCATCGCGCAGCGGCATCCGACTCGACGCTGATTCAATACTTCAACTCATCGCAGCGGTGCCGAGCTTCGTCGCTATCAAGGAGACCTCTGGTGACCTGACAATCGCGGCCGACCTGCTGCGCTCTGCACCCAGCGAGTTCCGTGTGCTGCAGGGCTTTGACGAACACGTGCTGGCCACGCTAGCGCTCGGCGGACATGGGGCCGTGCTCTCGCTGGGCTGCCTGATCCCTGACTTGCTGCGACGCCTGAGCAACGCATTTGCAGCGGGCCAACTTGACGATGCGCGGCGGATCCAGCTCGACATCATGCCTCTGTGCAAGGTGATCTACGGCGAGCCCAACCCGGGTCCGCTCAAGCTCGCGCTCGAGATGGCAGGGCGCTCCGCCGGCCCCACGCGGCCGCCGATCTACGCGCCATCAGCTGAGACCACCAACGCGCTGCGCCGGTTGCTGCCCAGCATCCTTGAAGCCGAGGCAGCCGCAAAGGGCGGTCATGCCTGACCGATGGGTCGTGTTCGTGCCGGAGCCCTTCCCCGAAGCGGCCTTGGGCGTGCTCGACGATCGTTTTGAAGTCAGACAGGGCCGCGACGGCAAAGCGTATTCAGAAGCCGAGCTAGCGGGGCTGCTCGCCGACGTTGATGCGCTTGCCATCTACTCGCGTGATCAGGTGTCCGCGAGCGTGCTGGAGGCCGCAAAGCAGCTGCGGGTCATTGCCAAGGGCGGCTCCAAGCCTACCTCCAACGTTGACATGGCTGCGGCTGAGCGTCGGGGCGTGAAGGTTATCTGGACGCCTGGCGCCAATGCGGTGAGCGTTGCCGAGATGGCCCTCGCGTTGATGCTCAACAGCGTCAGGCGTCTGCCGGAGCTCTCAGGACACGTGCAGCGCGGTGGATGGCGCAGCTTCGACCTGCTGGGGCGAGAACTGGGCGGCATGACCCTGGGGCTCGTGGGCTTTGGCGCGATCGGCAAGGAAGTAGCCAAGCGATATCGCGTCTTTGGTGGGCCCGTGCTCGCCTATGATCCGTATTTCGATCACGCCGCCGCCGACAGTGTGGGCGTACGCAGGGTCGAACTTGACGCGCTGCTGCATCAGTCCGACATAGTTTCACTGCACTGCGAAATGAACCCTCAGACCAAACGTCTCATAAACGTTGAGACGCTGGCCCAGATGAAGGACGGCGCGCTGCTGATCAACACCGCGCGCGGCGGTCTGGTTGACCAGGATGCACTGCTCGCTGCGCTGAATGGCGGACGACTCGCTGGTGCCGCGTTGGATGTCTTTTCAGAGGAACCACCACTGGCGGGCGATCCCGTGCTCTCGCATCCGCGCGTCTTTCCCACGCCACACGTTGCCGCATTCACGCACGAATCGATCTATCGCGAAAGCGCCTGGGCGCTTGAAGACGCTGGGCGTGTGCTGTTGGGTCTCAAGCCGTTACATTTTCTTGACTCGTGAGTTTCTCCATGTTCGCCTCGAACGCTCAACCTAACATCCTTCTGATCCAGGCGGATCAAATGTCTGTTCGCACGATGCCGTTTTACGGCAATCGTGTGGTGAGGGCGCCTGCTATGTCCAAGCTGGCTGAGCTAGGTGTCGTGTTCGACAGCATGTATTGCAACTACCCGCTGTGCGTGCCATCACGTGCTTCGATGCTCACCGGCAAGTTGGCATCTTCTATAGGGTGCTACGACAACGGAGCGGAACTTGCAGCTTCGGTTCCCACCATCGCACACCATCTGCGTTCAATGGGTTACCGCACCTGTTTGAGCGGCAAGATGCATTTCATCGGCCCGGATCAGCATCACGGGTACGAGGAAAGACTCACCACGGACATCTATCCCTCTGACTTTGGCTGGACTGCCGACTGGGGGCGTTTGTCGGTCGGCACTGGAGAAATGCGAGTTGTTTCCGAAGCCGGACCGTGCAAGCGAAGCGTGCAAATCGACTTTGACGACGAAGCCGCCTTTGAATCAAACCGCTGGCTCTATTCATACGCTCGGTCGGGAGTCCGAGCGCCATTCTTCCTGACGGTTTCTTTTTCGCATCCTCATGATCCGTTCTCGATCTCCACCGAATATTGGAACAGGTACACGAACGAAGAAGTGGACATGCCATCGCTTCCGCGCGCTACCGATCCACACAGTCAAAGGCTTCGCACGCACTTCGGGATGGACGACCAGAGTATTACCGAAGCACACGTGCGCAACGCCCGCCATGCTTACTACGGCTCAGTGTCTTACATAGATAACAAAGTGGCCGAATTGATGCGCACTGTCGAGGAGTGTGGCTTCGCCGGCGAGACGATAGTGCTGCTGACATCAGATCACGGCGAATTCCTGGGTGAACGGGACTTGTGGTTCAAGCGCAGCTTCTTCGAGGAGTCCGTCCGCGTACCATTTGTTGTCTATGCGCCTTGGCGGTGGCGGCCCCGTCGTGTTCCCCAGGCTAGCTCCCTGGTCGATCTGCTGCCGACGCTATTGAGTCTTGCCGGCGGTAACGATTTAGACGACGTGTTTAGCACCGAAGTGCACGGGCACAACCTAACGCCGCTTCTCGACGGAGGTAATGCGGAGTACGACGTCTATTCGGAAGTGATGGCCGAGGCGACACCTGCCCCCCTTTTGATGATTCGCAGGGGTTTCTTCAAGTACGTGCATTGCGAACTCGATCCGCCTCAACTCTTCAAGCTAAACGACGATCCGCTTGAACAGCATAACTTGGCCGCGGTGGCGGAGCATTGTGAAATAGTTGAGCAACTTCATGAGGCGGTTGCCGCCCGATGGGACCTTCGTACATTGGGTCACCTTGTCCGGGCAAGTCAGCTGCGGCGGAAGGCACTTGTCGCCTGCCTTAACCGTGGACGAGTTCAGTCATGGGACTACCAACCGCCGAGCGACGCAAACACTGCTTATTACCGAAATACGTTGGCCTTCGATCCTCACCGGCTGTTCGAAGTTGCCTCGCAGTATGGAGTCATAGCCCAAGAAGGCGACGGATATCAATGTGGCAGCGTCAGTCTCGGTTTCTCGCCAATGGAGGCAATTAAATCGATTGCAGCGGACCTTGATCTGGCTAACGCTATGGTGCGGAGTATTGAAGAGGCCAAGTCGTTCCTGCGCTAAATTGCACAAATACGTTCTTGCCGGCATGACTTCTTCATAGCGGAGACGGAATGTTTGCTTAGACGCAGTCTTACGAAAACGTTAAACCAGTCGAAAGGGCAAAGCCATTTGACGCTTACGACTAGTGCTGTCCCGAAGAGCATTTGCCGTACTGAACGCGTGGATATAACTACTATGGCGTTGAACATTGCACAACTCGGCGTCGGAGCCATTGGCTCGATCTACGCCGGCCATCTCCTCAAGGCTGGCGCTCGCCTCAAATTGTTCGATCGCGACATCGCACGAACCGAACCTTACGTGAAGGATGGCGCGATCGCCGCCACGTCAATCTCCGAGTTGGTGGCGGGCGTCGATTTCATCCTTGTCTCCTTACCCGATCCTCTCGCTGCACGAAGCGCATTGATGGGACCACAAGGGGTCATCGCGCTTGCGCCCGCCGGTAGCTTAGTCCTTGACGTAAGCACCATCGATCCGACAACAGCCCGAGAGCTTTTCCAGCTTGCAAAGGCAAGAGGTGTCGACTACTTAGAGGCGCCGGTAAGCGGAGGAGAGCCGATGAGCGCCGGTACCGATGGCGCGAAGCGCGCGAACATCACCTTCATGGCAGCCGGCGACGAGGCGGCTTTCGAGCGAGCCAAACCTTTGATGAACATCCTTGGCAAGTTTCCTTTGTACTTGGGGAAGGCCGGCAACGGGGCGACGATCAAACTACTCAGCAATCATCAGGCTGGCCTCATTAATCTTCTAAATGCCGAAGCATTCGCCATGGCCCGCGCAGCGGGCATCCCGGAGGAAGCGCTTTTCCAAGTCTTCGAACATACGGATGCGAACTCCTATTGGCTCCATAACTATTTCAAACCGCGCCTTCGCGACAACAACTATGAGCCGGGCTTTTCAGTAGATTTGCAATATAAGGATCATCGCCTGATGGAGGACGTGGCACGTGAGTACAAGGTGCCAATGCCCTTCAACGGCCTTGCGTTGCAGATTTATCAAATACTCCGGGCTCGCGGAACTGGTGGCAAAGACTTGGTCGAGGCGGCAAACTTATTCGCCGAGTTCGCAGGCGTGACGCGCTTCGACGAAGCTCCGGCGGCATAGCCGTTTCCAGCCGGCGATCTACCTAACATGCCAGTGAGAGCTATTGTCAGTGGGGGCGCGAATGGCGTAGGCGCGGCCCTCGTCAGCCAGCTCGCGGAGTCTGGTGCACGTGTTGCATTTCTGGACATCAATCGAACGGCCGGAGTGGAACTCGAGCATCGCTTACGGGGCCGCAATCTGAATGTCGAGTTTGTCGAAGCTGATGTCAGCCACAGCACTATCCGCCAAACCGTCACTGATCTGTGCGAGCGGCTCGGTGGGGTTGACGCTCTGTTCAATCATGCTGGAACCATTCTGGTGGCCCCGTTCCTGGAAACTACTGAAAGTCAATGGCAGCATCTGTTGCAAGTGAACCTGATGAGTATGGTTTACATGTGTCAGGCTGTCATTCCGCACATGGTTCGCGACGGTGGGGGTTCAATCGTGAACACCTCATCGATATCCGGCCTTACCGCCTCAGCGCTGGAGTCTGCGTATTGCGTCACCAAGGGAGCCTGCAATCAGCTGACACGGGCGATTGCGGTCGAGTTTCGTGATCGTGGGATCAGGTGCAATGCGGTCTGCCCGGCTTTCATCCGCACTGCTCATGGCGAACGAGAGCTTAACGAACTAGCAAAACGCGGCGCGCCTCTGGAGCCGCATACCTTGGCTACCCTTCAGGGCCGAATGTGCGAGCCAGAGGAGGTTGCGCGAGTTGCCGTGTTTCTGGCAAGCAAGGGAGCCAGCTTTGTCAGCGGCGAGATGGTGACGATTGACAATGCGGCGATGGCGCGAACCTGATTGCGCTCGTGCAGTCGGTGGTCCGACGATTAGCTTGAGCCTTTCAACAGCTGGCTCCGCTTATCCTTGCACGCTGCGCTGAAAAGATACAACTAACGAATTCCGCGCACCGTCTTCTTCAAATGCAGGTGTCGTGGAATGTCCGCTAATGGCTGCGGATTCAGCCGGTCGATGCAACGGATGGCTGAACACCTCAGCAGGGGTTTTGGAAGTCGAGGGTCTTCCTCGGCCAGGCATGGCCACCGGGCCTGCTTTCAACCTGGAATTCAATCCAGTTTTCGTTCGGCCTTCCGCTCCGACCGCCACGTATGCGGCGGCACGCCAGTCCATCGCTTGAATGCGCGTATGAAGTTCACGGATTCCTTGTAGCCGAGCGCCCGCGATATCTCCGCAATCGGAAGATCGCTCTCGGCGAGCATCCTCTCTGCGTTCTGTCGACGAGAGCGCTTGAGTTCGTCCTTGAAGGTTGTTCTGCTGTTTCGCAGGTGTCGGTATAACGTCTGCCGGTGCACTCGTAATATTTCGGCGACACGCGCGACGCTGCAGTCACCGCGTACCAGCAGCACTTCAATGAGCCTGCGAACTTCATCATTCAGGCTTGGCCGCCGCAGGGTCTCGAGACCAACAAGCTGTTCCCGCAGCATCGCATTGAGATGCTCGTCGTTGATGTCGCGCTTGCGATCGAGCACATCCGCTGGAAATTCGATGGCGTTCTCCGCCGCGTCGAAGATAACTAGCGCGTTGAAAATTTCGCAGTAAGGCTGCACGTCCTGCGGCTTGGGGCGCGCCAGGAAGACGCGCGATGCACGCCAACCGCCCCCAATGATAGTTTGCAAATGACGGTTCATGCTCGATGTGTACGACGTGCACATCTCCGTTTGCCCTTCGCCGAGTCCTTCGATTGTGATTGTGAAGAATGCCCAGCCGTGGTTAACGCGAAGCGTGAAGTGCACACCGTGGTACCAGATACGCAAAAATCGCGTGAGATCTGCAACGGCGTGACGCACGTATTTCGCGCGCATGACCAGCTGCGGAATGATTCCGGCGTTGTCCAACCGCGCTCGTGCGCCGGCCAGCGCGGCGAAGTGCGCGCAGCCTGAGCCTGCTTTTGCGCCAATGAATGCTTTCCCGACCACGCTGAGCGGAATCGGCGTCATTGGGTAGCGCAGCGCTCCGGGCTCGACGGCGATAGACCTGAATAGCGTTTCAGTGTCGAAGCCGAGTTCATCTGCAGCTTCCTTGACCAGGATTAATGTGCCGATGGGAACCGAACGTTCGGGTTCGCGAGCCCCAGACGAGTGTCGTATCGACATCGTTCAAAGTATCACCAAATGATAGTTATATGTCACCAAATGATTCACGTTCTCCAGCCGAGCGATCACACTTCCGCGACACACCTTCATTTAAAGGAGCATTCATGCAATTCATTGAAGATTGCCTGCTTCCAGAGAACCACGAGCCCTTGGTCATCCAAGTCGCACCCTATGCGCCCGAGTATTTGCCCAGCGACTCGGACGACATTCCGATCACCATGAAGGAGCAGGTCCAGAAAGCGGTGGATTGCTACAACGCCGGCGCCACTGTTCTTCATGTGCATGTGCGCGAAGAGGACGGCAAGGGCTCCAGGCGCCTCTCGAAATTCAACGAGCTTCTCGAGAAGTTGCGTACAGCAGTGCCCAAAATGCTCCTGCAGGTCGGCGGATCCATTTCCTTCGCGCCGGAGAGTGAAGGAGCCGTGGCTGAGTGGCTCCCGACTGACACACGCCACATGCTGGCCGCCTTGGAGCCGAAGCCTGATCAAGTGACGATCGTGATTAACACAAGCCAGTTCGGCTTTTCCGAGACTATGACCGAAAGCGATGTGGCCGGCACGTCATTCGCACGACCCGAAATGCGCAAGGCCTATGACGAGATGTACTGGGAGGCCGGGCCCAGTTTCTATGTCGAACACTTGAAGCGGCTCCAGGACAGTGGCATACAGCCCCACTTCATGATCGGGCACATCGCCCAACTTGGAACCCTCGAACGCATCCTTCGAAAAGGGATATACACAGGCCCCCTCTCGCTCAACTATCTTCCGTTTGGAGGGGGGCTGTCGTACACGAACCCTATGGAAATGATGGATTTCGTTGCAAGGGTTCCCGATGGCGCCGTGCTGACAGTAGAAGGCTTGATGCGGAACAACTTGCCCATGGGTGCAATGGCAATCGCACTTGGATTGCATGTTCGCTGCGGAATAGAGGATAACCTTTGGGGCCGAAAAGGCGAGCGCGTCACGTCAGTGCAGCAGGTCGAGAAGATGGTTCAGATTTCGCGCTCGTTGTATCGCGACGTCGCGACTGGAGAAGACGCCCGGCGCATCTACAAGATCGGAGAGCAGTATCGAAACGCCGATGACACCTTGCAAAGGCTTGGCATGGTGCCCAATCGACGTCCGGGCCAGAAAAGCATTCCGCTGCACGTCTCTGCGTGAAGCGTGACAATGCGCAAGAACCTGTGACCGAAGAGCCGGTTATCGCCGCAGCGCAAGCTCTCGATGCACCGTGGGCGAAACAGATCGAGAAGCTGTTGCAAGAGACCACGCGAGGCGCGCTATCGGCGAAGGTTGCATGCCTTGTCAAGTTGGCCATCAACGCGTCTCCAACGTGTCGCGATGAAGTCCAGATCCGCCGTCATACCAGCAATGCTTTGGCTGAAGGCGCGACACCCGCCGAAGTGCTCGCAGTCCTCAAGCTCAGTACGGTGATCCCCATCCACTGTTTTGCAGTTGCTGCGCCTATCCTGCATGGGTGCCTTACAGCGGCGACCGTAAAAGCAGACGACGAAGAGTCGGCACCCTACGTGCGAGCGCTTCGCAAACGCGGCGATTTCAATGTGGCTTGGGAGCACATTTACCAATGGGAGCCGCAGTGGCTTGATTGTTTTCTTGCCGTAGGGCTGGCACCGTGGGACGACGGCGTTCTGGATTCAGCGACGCTGGAGCTCCTCTGTATTGCGTTTGACGTGGCCGTATCACATATGTATTCGCCGGGCACGGAACGGCACATACAAAAAGCCTTGCAGTTGGGCGTACCGTTGGATCAGATACTTGAGGTGATCAAGATTGCAAGCATGCAAGCATTGCAAAGTGTTGAGCCCTCATTGAAGATTCTGCACGAGGAGGTTGCATGCAGGGAGATCCAGCACGGCGATGAGTTATCGCGAATCCATGATTAGGCAGGGCTTGGCCCAGACCCTGGCCAGCCTCGGTGCATGCCGGCGGCGCCTATTCATGGGCGTTAAGGCCGTCCTCTTCGTTCTGATGCTGGTTCTGCTTGCGCTGATCATCCTGCAAGTCTTCAGCCGCTACATTCTGCAGGCATCCCTGCCTTGGACTGAGGAGATCGCCCGCATGGTGATCGTGTGGGCCGTCATGCTGGCAGCCGCCGTTGCTACGGAGCGCGGTGAGCACTACGTTATCACTGTGCTCTTTGATCAGTTCAGGGGCGCCCTAAGGCAGTCGATCCTAATAGGTACTAGTGCAATCGCGCTGGTGTTTCTCGCCGTCATGGTCCGCGCTGGCATCGAATACACCGCGGCGAACATGAACACAACGTATGTTGCGACTCAATTGTCGCGGGGATGGGTATACCTCGCGCTACCCATTGGCGCCAGCCTAATGGCCTTGAGCCTGGCACTTCGCACAATAGAAGCCTTTGTGCGTGGAAGGAGTTCCCAACAGAAGCCTTCCACGGTCGGTCCCTAAAACCATGAACTGGTTGGTACTCGGGCTGATGGTTCTTCTGTTCCTCATCGGGATGCCCATCGTGTTCGCGGTCGGGTTTTGCTCCCTCCTCTACGCGATATTTGTGGCTAACGTACCCTTGGCGATCATTCCGCAGCAATTTGTGTCCGGGATTGATACATTTCTCCTGCTCGCGGTGCCCATGTTCATTCTCACGGGCGCTTTGATGGAGCAGAGCGACATTACTGGTCGGCTGGTGCGTTTTTCGCAGAGCCTGGTCGGCTGGATGCGCGGCGGTCTCGCGCACGTAAACGTTCTTACGAACATCATCATCTCCGGCATGTCCGGGTCCGGTCTGGCCGATGCCGCGGCGACGGGCAGCATCCTCGTTCCCGCTATGAAGAGGTCTGGCTATGGTGCCGCGTTCTCCGCAGCGGTGACCGCCTGCGGGTCGACGGTAGGGCCAATCATCCCGCCCTCGATCATCATGGTAGTCATTGGCGGATTGACGAGCATTTCAATCGGCCGAATGTTCCTCGGTGGCGTTGTTCCAGGCATCATCCTCGGATGCATGTTCGGTCTTGTGAGCTATTTCGTTTCGCGCAACCGAGGCTATCCCGTGGAGGCGCGCTTCTCAATAGCCGAGGTGCTCAGCAGCTTCTTGTCGGCAGTGCCAAGTCTTGCGCTGCCTTTCATCATCATTGGCGGCATCCTGACCGGCGTGTTCACCCCTACCGAGTCCGCGGGAGTCGCAGCTGTCTACGTCATCGCACTCGGCCTCGCTTATCGCAAGCTCACGTGGACGGGGTTTTATCAAGCCGTCGTCGAGGCCGGTGTGGTATCAGGAACAGTGATATTCGTCATCGGCGTATCGAATATCTTCGGCTGGATCATGATTTCAGAGAACGTCGGCGATGGCATAGCTAGCGCGTTGAAAGCGATCACTAGCGAACCAACGACGATGATGTTGCTCATCACCCTAGTGCTGCTGGTGCTCGGTTGCTTTATGGAGGTCTTGGTCGTTCTAATTCTTTCGGTGCCGGTCCTGGTGCCGATCGTCGAGCCCATGGGTATAGATCCAGTTTATTTTGGCGTGATAGCTACCGTCGCCTTGGCGACAGGTCTTGTGACTCCGCCGTTCGGGCTAACCATGTTTCTCATGTGCAGGATGGCCGAGGTGCGCATCGAAGAGTACGCGCGCGAGGCCATACCCTTTTTGGCCTGCATCATTGTCGCGTTGATCCTATTCATCGTTTTCCCGCAAATCGTTCTGTGGCTGCCCACGCTCCTCATGGGCAAACCGGCCTGAATCCGTCGATTCGTTCATTCACGAAAGGGAGCGTTATGTCTGATGCAATCATGGTGAGAGTCAAGGGTGTCTTCGCCGCGGCCTTGTTAACCGGCGCTCTGTCGGCGGCTCCCGCTATCGCACAGGAAAATGTGCCCGCTTTAAAAATTCGCGCAACCAATTCATACCCGCAGGATTCCCCGGGGGGCAAAGCAATGGATCTGTTTGCCAAACGGGTTGGGGAGCTTTCAGGTGGCAAGATGCAGGTGCAGGTGTATCACTCTGGGAAACTCTACACCGAAGACAAGTCAATCCAGGCAGTACTAGATGGCACAGTGGAAATGGGCATGGCGAGCGCCGGTAACCACGCGCCGTTTACCAAAGCGTGGCAGGCTCTAGAGACACCGTATCTCCTTAGCAAGAACGAGTTCCGAGAGGTGATTATCCGCGGGCCAATCGGGGACGAGATTAAGAAGGCAGCGGAGAAAGATGGTCTGCGCGCGATGATGATCCTTGAAACTGGCGGCCATCGCGTTCTCGCGAGCAACAAGCAGATCAGGATGCCTAGCGATGCGCGGAATTTAAAGATTCGGACCGCGCAGTCGCCTGTCATCCTTGCGTTCTACCGAGCCGTCGGGGCTAACCCCACGGTGATTCCTTGGGGCGAAACGTACCTCGCGATGGCTAACGGAACTGTGGAAGGCATCGACCTGAGTCTTGGCGCATTTCCCATTGTCAAACTTTGGGAAGTGGCAAAGAACGTAACGACGATTTACTGGTCGCCGTCGGCGACCGTCACCGATGTGAGCCTGAAGTGGTGGAATGATCGCACCCCGCAACAGCGTGACATCCTCGACCGCGCCGCAAAGGAGGCTCAGGAATTCGCGATGAAAGCCGAGGACGAGAACGAGGTCGCGCTGCGCGAGCTGCTTACAAAGAATGGCGTGAAAATATACGACCTGACTCCACAGGAGCGCGAAACGTGGCAGAAAGCCGGTCGCTCGACTTGGGCCAGCATGCCCGCGGAACAGAGCCAAATCGATCGCCTGTACAAGGCTGCACAAGTCGTTAAGTAGGCCCACCACGCTCGGTGGGCTTTTCCTGTCGTGATTGATTTAATCGCCGCAATTTCCCTGCGCACGAGAGGCTGTTCGTGGACGCTATTGCAGAAGAAGTTCATGGAAGGCGCCATGTAACGGAGCTCTCGCTCGGCACGTTCTTCCGCATCGTGCGCAAGCTCGCCGGTTCCGATTGGAAGCCGTCGCACATCTGCTTCGAGCACACCGCACCGCGGAGTGACGCGACGCATCGGCGATTCTTCGGATGCCGAGTCGAGTTCGAGCACGAATTCAACGGCATCGTGTTTCGCTCCGCCGATCTCGATGCTCCGCTGGCGATGTCGGATGCGATGCTTGCGAGATCAGTGCGCGAATCAATTTCACACCAACGTGCATAACACCGAAGGACACAAGAATCGTGAAAAAAGACTTCCACTTCTCCGCCAAACACCGCGACTTGATGGCGCGCGACGACAGGTTCGTTCTCGGATGGCGTTATCAACCGAAGATCATCTTCGACCGCGGTCTGGGCGTAAAAATCATCGATGTCGACGGCAACGAATACATCGACATGACCTCGGGGATGATGTGCATGGTGCTCGGCCACTCGCATCCGGAACTGACCGAGACGATGCGCGAGCAGGCGGGGCGTTTCGTCCATCAGTCGTCGTGGTACACGAACCCGCCCGCCATCGAGTTCGCGGAGCTGATCGCATCGACCTTGCCGAATAACCTCAGCGTGGTGAACTTCGCCGTCACGGGATCCGAGGCGAACGAGGTCGCCATGCGCATGGCCCTCGGCACGACCGGCAAGTTCGACATTGTGTCGATGGTGCGCGGTCTGCACGGAGGTTCGCTCGCGGCCGAAGCCGTAACGAGCGTCGGTGGCGCCCGCAAGCGGGGACTCGGTCCGCTGACGATTCCGGCACGCGCCAACCTCATCTTGCCGCCGCTTTATTATCGGGCGCCCGTCGACGGCGAAGAAGAGTGGGACCGCATTAGTCTCGATCTGACCGAACAGCTGATCGAGCACTCGACCAGCCAGCAGGTAGCCGGCATCATCATCGAGACGATTGCTGTCGCCGGCTGGATGATCGTGCCGTCGAATCGGTGGCTCAAAGGCATCCGCAAAATTGCGGATCGTTGGGGCGCATTGCTGATCTTCGATGAGGCTCAACTAGCGCCGGGACGGACGGGCAAGATGTGGGGTTTCGAGCACTACGACGTGACGCCCGACATCGTTACGTTCGCCAAGGGCATGTCGGCTGGCCTGCCCGTATGCGGCGCAATTACCACCCCCGAAATCGCAGAGAGGTCACGCGGCAAGCTGGGAATTCCCTGGTCCGGCACCTATCCGCAGGATCCGCTGCACTGCGCGGTCGCGATGAAGCAGCTGCAGATCGTGATCCGCGACAAGCTGGTCGCTCGCGCTGAGAAGCTGGGCGCGGTGATGGCGGCGCGCCTTGCCAAACTGCATCAGCAATACGACGCGATCGGAGACGTGCGAGGCAAGGGCTTATATCGAATGCTCGACATCGTGTCCGATCGCAAGACCAAGGCGCCGGATTACGAAATGGCGGAGCGAATCCGCTACTTCGCTGCGCTCGAGGGGCTGATCTGCATTGCAGTGAAGAATTTCATCCGGCTGTGCCCGCCGTTGATCATGAGCGAAGCTGAGCTCGACGACGCACTAGGCCGTCTCGAGATCGCCATTCGACGCGCGCGCGACGACAAGAGCGTTCGTACCGACCCGTCGCGCTCGAGTTCGTTGGCCGCCAACGAGCTTCATTAGCCAGGCATCACTTGTACTCACGGTCTGAGGGCACGAACCGCGCGCTTCGGTCAGGCAGCGGGCAGTCTCCACCGGGGCGTGATACATCAAGCGAGAGACAACTCTTCTACTGTGCGGCGCCTGAGATCCAAGAATTGATTCTGCAAGAAATCACTTTTCGTCTGAAGTATTGACTGGACCATCGCCTGGCATGTATCGGCGTAGTGAAGCTCCTGGGCATGAGATGCTCCTTGAACACAACAACGATTTCGAGCGGCGTATGTCCCTCAGTCTCCATCCCCTCCAAAGCGCCGTCAACGCTTCGCGAATGGCCGTGCCCTTGCTCTGCCAACAGGGAGAGGCCGCCGCCTTCGTAACGCCCTGGCGTATCCGGCGGATGAATTGGCGGATATATCTACGAGGTCGGTTGATTACTGCGCCGTGGCCGGATGTCAGCAGAGTATGAATCTGCCTTATGTTGTATGACCGCTATCGGCCACTTCCGGTCATTCGAGCAGCGCGCGGAAATTTGTCCGTAGCAGTCGTTCGCACATGGGCCGAGAGCAGCTTTTCCCCGGAACGATGCTGCTGGACAGCGAGTCCTGCATTTGCCGGTCCTTAGAACCCAGGGCAGTCCGTGCTTTCGGGCTGTCCTCAAGTTTGACTCCCATAGCCTTGGCGCGTAGTACCGTAGTGCCTACTTTGCCTAGAAGGCTTTATGAAGCATATCGCGTCCCCTTCGTCCCGTTCAGCGTCAACTGCAGCCTCGTCGTACTTCGACAGCACGGGCCGCGACGACATCCTTAGCGGCGGCGTGAAGCTCATTCCGATGGCAACGCCGGAAGGGACCTTCCGCGTCTGGACCAAGCGCGTCGGGAACAATCCGACCGTCAAGGTCTTGCTGCTACACGGCGGACCCGGGTTCACCCACGAGTATCTGGAGGCATTCGACAGTTACTTTCCCGCGGCGGGGATCGAGTACTTCTACTACGACCAACTCGGCTCTTACTACAGCGACCAGCCGGACGCGCCGAGATTGTGGGATCTGCCGCGATTCGTCGAGGAAGTGGAGCAGGTCCGCAAGGGACTGGGGCTGCACGCGGAGAATTTCTATCTGTACGGTCAGTCATGGGGCGGCATCCTCGCCATCGAGTACGCTCTGAAGTATCAGCGGTATCTCAAGGCGCTCGTCGTCTCCAACATGATGGCGAGCATCCCGGCTTACAACGCATACGCGAAGACCGTGCTGATGCCGGCGATGGATACAGCAGTTCTTGCCGAAATCCAACAACTGGAAAAAGCAGGACAGTACGAGACCCCCCGCTACATGGAGCTCCTGATTCCGCACCACTACGAGCACCACTTTCTGCGCATGCCCCACCGCGAGTGGCCCGATCCGGTGAACCGCGCCTTTAAGCACGCCAACCCCAAGGTATACGTCCCGATGCAGGGGCCGAGCGAGCTCGGCGCCAGCGGGAAGCTCGAGCACTGGGACCGAACCGCCGATCTGGCGAAGATCGCGGTGCCGACGCTGACCATCGGCGCAGGTCACGACACCATGGACCCGAAACACATGGAATGGATGGCAAGCGTGCTGCCCAAGGGTCGATATCTTGGCTGCCCCGACGGCAGTCATCTGGCGATGTACGACGACCAGGAGGCGTATTTCACCGGCCTGATCCGTTTCATTACGGACGTTAGCCAAGAACGCTGCTGAGCTGACCGTATGCACACGTCCGTTGGCCGACATCGCCCTCTGGGGCCACAATCGGTGATCTCGACGGTACGCCAGCTCCCTTCCGAGACGCCGGGCAAGCCGAGCTTAATGTTC
>JBDUCU010000037.1:0-23572 GCA_040003315.1 Burkholderiaceae bacterium
ACCCGGCCGTCGACGCACGCTTCAGCGCCTGCGCAAGATCGTCCAGCAAATCGATCGCGTCTTCGAGTCCCACCGAAAGGCGGATCGTCCCTTGCGTGATGCCCGCTGCCCCGAGTTCGTGATCGGGCACCCGAAAGTGCGTCGTCGACGCAGGATGGATCACCAATGATTTTGCGTCGCCGACGTTTGCCAGATGCGAGAACACGCGCAGTGCTTCGACAAACGCGCTGCCTGCCAGCCGGCCCGCCTTCAGATCGAAGCTGAAAACCGCGCCGCACCCACGCGGCATCAGCCGCTGGGCCAGCGCGTGATCTCGGTGCGACGGCAACTCCGGGTAAGCGACCGACTGCACCATCAAATGCTCGGCAAGAAATGCAACGACCTTGCGCGTGTTCTCGACATGGCGTTGCATCCGAAGCGGCAGCGTCTCGAGTCCCTGAAGCAGGAAGAACGCCGTGTGCGGGCTCATGCATGCGCCGAAGTCGCGTAACCCTTCCCGCCGTGCGCGCAGCAGGAACGGGGCAACCGTGCTCTCCTCGGAGAAGTTCATGCCGTGGAAGCCAACGTAGGGTTGGGTCAGCGTTCCGAACTTGCCGCTCGCCACCCAATCGAACGTTCCGCCATCGATCAACACGCCGCCGATCGCGATGCC
Organism: Burkholderiaceae bacterium; assembly: GCA_040003315.1. Taxonomy (GTDB): domain Bacteria; phylum Pseudomonadota; class Gammaproteobacteria; order Burkholderiales; family Burkholderiaceae_F; genus JACCZX01. Next base: position 653 of record JBDUCU010000037.1, read on the forward strand.
GTGGCCACCGATGAACTTGGTCGCCGAGTGATAGATCAGATCGGCGCCATGGTCGAACGGCGTCATAAGATACGGCGTCGTGAACGTCGAATCGACCAGCAGGGGCAGGCCGTGCTCATGCGCAAGCGCACCGACTGCCGGGATATCGAGCACGTCGAGGCCGGGGTTTCCCAACGTTTCGCCGAACAGCAAGCGCGTGCTCGGGCGGATCGCTGCGCGCCACGCGTCGAGATCGTGCGGATCGATGAACGTCGTATCGATCCCGAAGCGCGCCAGCGTAAAGCCAAGCAGGTTATGCGAGCCGCCGTAGAGCGCGCGGCTGGCGACGATGTGCGAGCCCGCACCCATCAGCGTCGCGATCGCCAGGTGCAGCGCCGCCTGGCCGCTTGCAGTCGCGATGGCGCCGACGCCTTTTTCCAGCGCCGCCATGCGCTCCTCGAACACCGCAACGGTTGGATTCGAGATGCGCGAATACACATGACCCGCGCGCTCCATGTTGAATAGCGCCGCAGCGTGATCCGAGCTTTCGAATACGTACGACGTTGTTGCGTAAATCGGCACTGCGCGGCTGCCGGTGGTCGGGTCCGGCGGCTGGCCGGCATGCAGCGCAAGCGTGTCGAAGCCGGGATAGCGAACGGTCATTTTGGATCGACATTCAGGCGGAGAAGCCGTGATGATGCCGCAACAGCCTGCGTAAACTCCTAACCAAGATGGATACCCGAGCGATTCTTCATCCACCCGTCGAGCCGTACGACGCCGGCATGCTGCCGCTCGACGATGTGCACACGATGTACTGGGAAACCTCGGGCAACCCCATCGGCGCGCCGGTGTTGTTTCTGCATGGTGGCCCTGGCGGAGGGTGCTCGGCCGAGCATCGACGCTTTTTCGACCCCGAGTTTTATCGGATTGTGCTGTTCGATCAGCGCGGCGCGGGTGCATCGACACCGGTAGGCGAGGCGAATGCCAACACCACGCAGCATCTGATCGCCGACATCGAGCTGCTGCGCGAGTACCTGCAGATCGATCGCTGGCTGATCTTCGGCGGATCCTGGGGCAGCACGCTCGGCCTTGCCTATGGCCAGGATCATCCAGAGCGCTGTTCGGGTTTCGTGCTGCGCGGAATTTTTCTCGGACGCCAGAGCGAGATCGATTGGTTCCTGTACGGACTTCGAACCATATTTCCGGAAGCGTGGCACCGATTTGCCAGCATGCTGCCGCTGGCAGAGCGCAAGGATCTGCTACGCGGCTACTTGAAGCGGCTGTTCGATCCCGACCCGCGCGTCTATCTGCCATTCGCCCGCGCATGGAGCGAATACGAGGGATCGTGCTCTACGTTGCTGCCCAACCCGGAGCTGGTCCGAAATTTTGCGGATGAGGCGCTGGGGCTGGCACGCATGGAAGCGCATTACTTCGCGCACCAGTGCTTTCTTGCTCCCAGTGCGCTGCTGAACAATCTTGATCGGGTTCGTCGTATGCCCGCGTCGATCGTGCAGGCGCGTTACGACATGATCTGTCCGATTTCCAACGCCGACGAGCTTGCGCGTGCGTGGCCTACCGCGAAGTACACGGTCGTTGCCGACGCCGGTCACTCCGTTTGGGAACCCACGGTCAGCGCCAAGGTCGTTGCCGAGGTCGAGCGGATGAAGCTGCACCTGGCGGGATAGCCACGCGCGAATTCGCGCTTGTTGGTTCGGGCGGAGCGGTCTACGATCGTTTGCATCGCCGCTCTTGGCGACAGGAGGAATAATGAAAGTCGCCGACATACTCCGGGTCAAAGGCACCGCGCTTTACACCGTGGCGCCCGATGCTCCGCTGATGGACGCGGTTCGTCTGATGGCCGATATGGATATTGGCTCGGCAGTGGTGATGCAATTCGGCGAGTTAATTGGGATGCTGACCTTTCGCGAAGTGATCAACCGGCTGCATCAGAATGGCGGCGCGATCGGCGACGTAGCAACGCGCACTGCGATGGACCCGTCGCCTTTGACGGTCACTTCCGATACCGACATCATGGAAGTGCGGCGTTTGATGCTCGAGCGCCACGCTCGTTATCTGCCGGTCATGGATGGTCGTACTCTGGCCGGGGTGATTTCGTTCTACGACGTGGCCAAAGCGGTGCTCGAAGAGCAAAGCTTTGAGAACAAGATGCTCAAGGCCTACATCCGCGACTGGCCCGAGCCTGAAGAGGCCCGGAGCTGAGCAGCTCCGCGGCCGAACAGGGCAAGGACGCGGCCCACTCGGAGGCGAGCCCTCTTTCAGAAAACTTTCGGGTTGCCGTCGTCGGGGCCGGGATAGCCGGACTGGCGTGTGCGCGCCGCCTCGCGGCACGCGGCGCCAAAGTCACCGTGTTCGAGCAGGCGCGCCGGCCAGGAGGACGTACGGCTACTCTGCGAACCGAGTCGGGCAACTTCGATCACGGTGCGCAGTACTTCACGGTTCAAGGCCATGTGTTTGAGCGCGTCGTCAATCAGTGGGTACAAGCCGGCGTCGTCAAGCGCTCGACCGGTCGAGTCATTGCGCTGAACGGCAACACCACCGAAGACAAGACCGCATCGTCGACCCGATACATGGGGGCCGACGGAATGATCTCGATCGCGCGCCATCTGGCAGAGGGACTCGATGTACGTCTCGGCGCGCGCATTGGCTCGCTGCTCAGAGTCGGCACGCGCTGGTCGTTGCTCGACGAGCAAGAGCGCACTCCGGCACCCGCGGGATTCGACGCCGTAATTCTCGCGATGCCCTCGATGCAGGCCGCGCAGCTCACGGGCGTGGCTCCGGCGCTGGTGCCCAATCTGCGCATCGTCGAGTGGCGGCCATGCTGGGCAGCGCTGCTGACGATGCACGTGGCGAGCGGATTTGATTTTTCGGGTGCATTTGTCGAAGACGATGCAGCACTGGCATGGGTGGGGCGCGAGTTGGATGAATCCGGAACGGAGCATTGGGTATTGCATGCAACCGCTGGATGGTCCGGCTCGCATCTAAACATGCCGAGCGAAAATGTCGCGTCGCTGCTGGCACAGGCGCTCGCAGAGCGTTTCAACTTCGGGTTTCGCCCGGCGTTCGTCGCTGCACATCGCTGGCTGTATGCCACTCCGGTTCGGCCGCTGATGGAGCGCTTTCTCTGGGATGCGGGCTCGCGGATGGGAGCGGCCGGGGATTGGTGTCAGGGGCCGCGGCTGGAAGGGGCATACCTGTCCGGCGATGCTCTGGGCGCGGCGATCGCTTGAGTGCTGCGACAGGGGCACCGCAATCCACCCTGCTGCGCGAGCGGCGGTTCGCGCCGCTTTTCTGGGTTCAGTTTCTGGGCGCGGCCAACGACAATGTGTTCAAGTTCGCGTTCACGTTGCTCGCGACGTACTCGGCGGCAAAATGGGGCGGGCTCGATCCACGATACGCTGGCTTCGCAATCGGCGCGCTGTTTATCGCCCCGTTTGTCATCCTATCGGCGACCGCTGGACAAGTCGCTGACAAGTTCGAGAAATCGTGGCTGATCCGGCGTCTGAAAGACGCTGAGATTGTCGTCATGACGCTGGCCGCAATCGGCCTGCTCATGCAATGGCCCGCATTGGTTTTCGCGACCGTCGGACTGATCGGTCTGCAGGCGACGGTGTTCGGGCCCGTCAAATATTCGTATCTGCCGCAGCATTTGAGCGCCAGCGAGTTGACCGGCGGCAACGGACTGATCGAAATGGGCACGTTCGTCGCGATCCTGATCGGAACGATTGTCGCGGGTGTTTTGCTCGACGCCTTCACGCAGGGCACCGTCGTCGTCGCCGCCGTCGTCGTGCTGCTGGCGGTCGCGGGCCGTGTAGCGGCGCACTTCATTCCGCGTTCGCCCGCAGCCGATCCCGCACTGCGCATCAACTGGAATCCGTTTTCGGAAACATGGGGGAACCTGAAGATCGCGCATCGCGACCGTGCGGTATTCAACTCGATTCTCGGCATTTCGTGGCTCTGGTTTTTCGGGTCCGTTTTTCTGACCAGCCTTGCGCCATTTGCGCGCGACGTTCTGGGCGGCGACGAGTCGGTGGTGACTTTCCTGCTTGCCGTGTTTTCGATCGGAATCGGGGCGGGCGCGTTGTTGACCGAGCGCTTGTCAGGGCGAAAGGTCGAGATCGGACTGGTACCGCTGGGCTCGATCGGCATGACGGTGTTTGCAGCCGATCTCTACTTCGCGTCGCGCGGCTTCACGCCGCTCGCGTCGGGCGCGCTGCGGCAGTTCCTGACACTCGACGGCGCATGGCGGATCGTGGTGGATCTTGCGCTGCTGTCGGGCTTCGCAGGCTTTTTTTCGGTGCCGCTGTATGCATTGATTCAGAGCCGCGCGCAGAAGACGCACGTCGCGCGCATCGTTGCCGCAAATAACATTCTGAACGCACTGTTCATCGTGGTGGCATCGATCGCCGCCGCAGCGCTGTTGGGATCGGGGCTGACGATTCCAGAACTCTTTCTAGTCGCTGCGCTGATGAACGCCGCCGTGGCTGCGTACATCTACCGCCTGGTGCCCGAGTTCCTGCTCAGGTTTATGGCTTGGATCGTGGCGCATATGTTGTATCGGGTGCACGCGATCGGTACGGATCGGCTGCCGGAGGAGGGCCCGGTGGTACTGGTGTGCAACCACGTCAGCTTTGTCGATGCTGTGGTCATCATGGGTGAAAGCCCGCGGCCGATCCGTTTCGTGATGGATCACAGTATCTTCAGAATTCCGGTCTTGCGCACTTTCTTCCGGCAGTTGAGAGCGATTCCGATTGCATCGGCCAAGACGGATCCCGACACCCTGCGGCGCGCGCGCGAGAGCATCCAGCAAGCGCTGGAAGAGGGCGAAATGGTCTGTATCTTTCCCGAGGGACGCATCACCGATACCGGCGAGATCTCGCCGTTCAAGTCTGGAGTGCGCCGCATCATCGAACGCACACCGGTCCCGGTGATCCCGATGGCGCTGCGCGGGCTCTGGGGCTCTTTTTTCTCGCGTTACGGCGGAGAGGCGTTCTCGCTGCCGGTCGACGCGCGACTGCGCCGCGGCTTTCGCTCGCGACTCGAATTGGTGGTGGGCGAGCCTGTTGCTTCAGAGTTGGTGACTCCGGAGTCTCTGATGCAGCAGGTGCAACGGCTGCGCGGAGCGCATCGCTGAGCTGCCGTGGGGCACAATCGCCGCTACGATGTCTTCCACTTTCGGCCGTCTCTTTCAGGTCACCAACTTCGGCGAGTCTCACGGTCCGGCCATCGGTTGCGTCATCGACGGATGCCCGCCCGGAATCGCGCTTACCGAGGCGGACCTGCAACGCGATCTCGATCGTCGCAAGCCCGGGACCTCGCGCCATGTCACGCAGCGGCGCGAATCCGATCGCGTCGAGATTCTTTCCGGCGTTTTCGAGGGCGAGACAACCGGTACTCCGATCGCGCTGCTGATCCGCAATGAAGACGCGAAGGGGCGCGATTACGATGATTTGATCGACACCTTCCGCCCCGGTCACGCCGATTACACGTATTGGCGCAAGTACGCCCGCCGCGATCCGCGCGGCGGCGGACGGTCGTCAGCGCGCCTGACCGCGCCGATGGTCGCGGCGGGCGCGGTCGCAAGGAAATGGCTGCATGCAAGGTTCGGCACCCGGGTGTGCGGCTACATGCAGCAGTTGGGGGAAATCGAAATTCCCTTCGTCAGCTGGGCAGACGTCGAAGCGAATGCCTTTTTTGCGCCGGATGCATCGGTCGTGCTGCGGCTCGAAGAATATATGGACGCCCTGCGCAAGAGTGGCGATTCGGTCGGCGCCCGGCTGCGAGTGATTGCGAGCCGCGTCCCGGCCGGGCTCGGCGATCCGCTCGCGGCCAAGCTCGACGCCGACATTGCGCACGCGATGATGGGGATCAACGCGGTCAAAGGCGTCGAGATCGGCGCCGGATTTACCAGCGTGCTGCAAAAAGGTTCGCAACACGGCGACGAGTTGCTGCCGAGCGGATTCGCCAGCAATAACGCCGGCGGCGTGCTGGGTGGGATTTCGAGCGGGCAGGACATCGAGGTGTCGATTGCGCTCAAGCCAACCTCCAGTATTCGTTTGCCCAGGCGCTCGATTACACGCGACGGGGCGCCGACCATCGTCGAGACCCAGGGCAGGCACGATCCATGCGTCGGCATCCGCGCGACGCCGATCGCAGAAGCGATGCTGGCGTTGGTGCTGATGGACCATGCGCTGCTGCACCGCGCACAAAATGGCGATGTCACGCACAAAATGGAACCGATCGCCGCTCGGTCGGATTTCGCAAGTGATGGGTAAAACTTCGAGGAGCTTTGTCCGATGAATACCATGCAGCGTTTGGCTCTCATTGCCTGTTTCGTTCAGCTGCTGGCTGCTTGTGAAACCGTACAGACGACGCAGGCCGGTGCTGTCGGTGTGACACGCGAGCAGCGGGTCAGCTCGATGGTCAGTTCGAAGGAAGTCGAGCAGCAGGCGGCACAGGAATACGCTAAGGTGATCAGCGAGGCGCAGAAAAAGGGGCTGCTGAACCGCAACCCGCAGCAGGTGCAGCGGGTGCGTGCGATCGCGCAGCGGCTGATTCCGCAGACCCGGGTGTTTCGACAGGACGCGCCGCAGTGGGCCTGGGAAGCGAACGTGTTGACTTCGAAAGACATCAACGCCTGGGCGATGCCGGGCGGCAAGATCGCCGTCTACTCCGGGTTGATCGAACGCCTTAATGCGACTGACGAGGAGTTGGCCGCCGTAATGGGCCACGAGATCGCGCATGCGTTGCGCGAGCACGCGCGCGAGCGCATCGCGCGCGAAATGGGAACGCAGGCCGCTTCGACCCTCGGCGCGATCGCGCTCCAGATTTTCACCGGCGTGCAGGTCGATCCGCAACTGACGGGTACTGTGGGGCAAGCTGTATTTGTGCTGCCCAACAGCCGACAGAACGAACAGGAGGCCGATGTCATCGGCGTCGAATTGATGGCGCGCGCGGGTTATGACCCGCATGCGGCGCTGAGTCTCTGGCAGAAGATGGGGCAGGTAGCTGGCAGCGGCGGGCCGCCCGAATTTCTGTCGACTCACCCAAGCGGCGAATCGCGCCTGCGCGAATTGCAGACCTATGTCGACAAGGTGATGCCGCTGTATCAGGCCTCTCGCCGCTAGCCGATCACCAGCTGCGTGCGCGCGACCCACTGGGTGGCCCGTGCCAACGGATGGGCTTCGTCCGACGCTGAGGCCGGCTCGAACTTCAGCGTCAGTGCGGCTTGATCATCAGCGCTCATCCGCGAGAACAGGAAGTCGCGCCGATTGTTGGGATCGTCCGGCAGATAGAGCTGGGTCGAGAACGCCGATGCGCCCGGCGCCTGCACCCGCACATGAATGTGGGGTGTCCTGCCCGGATACGCGATCGGCCTGATGGTTCTGAAGTGAAACGTGCCGGCGTTGTCGGTGCGCGACATACCGTAGCCCTGGAAATTTTGATCCCGCTCGGCCTCGGCACCGCCGGCCGGGTGGTGATACACGGAGTTCGCATCGCATTGCCAGATTTCGATTGCGGCGTTGGTGATCAATTGGCCGCGCCGGTCGAGCACGCGGCCTGTCAGAAGAATGGGCACTCCTTTGGTCAAAACGCGGTCTCCCTCGACACGCAGCAAGTCCGCATCAGTCTCGGCGGGACGTTCGCCTGCATTGCGCGGATAAAACGGTCCGAGTGTTTGCGATGGGCTCGGGCGCAACGCACCGGGCGCCGTTTGTGCCGCTGCCAACGGCGCGATTGTCGTGGCGGCCGCGCCGGCCAAAAAAGCACGACGCTGCAATGTCCTTGCGTTGTTGGGACGAGTGTTCATTGCGTTCTCCTTTGATGCGGTGGTCTTCAGACTCGGCAATCTCTGCGGTGTTCCGCACCGCGGTGGCATAATCATTTGAGCATGAACATGCCCCGCACACTGTACCCGCGCACCCTCTACGACCGGCTCTGGGACGATCACGTGGTGCACGTCGAAGACGACGGCACGACGGTGCTTTATATCGATCGTCATTTGGTGCACGAAGTCACCAGTCCGCAAGCGTTCGAGGGTCTGCGGCTGGCCGGGCGTACGCCGTGGCGTGTCAGCTCGATCGTTGCCACGGCCGATCACAACACGCCGACCACTGGGTGGGAGCAGGGCTATGCAGGCATCGATGATCCCGTCTCCAAAGAGCAGATCGTCACGCTCGATTCGAATATCCGCAGCTTCGGGGCCGCCGCGTATTTTCCGTTTCTCGACAAACGCCAGGGCATTGTCCATGTGATGGGCCCCGAGCAGGGTGCGACGCTGCCCGGCATGACGGTGGTGTGCGGCGATTCGCACACGAGCACGCACGGAGCGTTCGGTGCGCTCGCGTTCGGTATTGGTACCAGCGAAGTCGAGCATGTGCTCGCTACGCAGACGCTGCTCACCAAAAAGGCCGGCAACCTGCTGGTGAAAGTCGACGGCCGACTGCCAACCGGCTGCACCGCAAAGGACATCGTGCTTGCGGTTATCGGCCGCATCGGCACTGCAGGCGGCACCGGCTACGCGATTGAGTTTGCCGGCCCAGCGATCGAGGCGCTGTCGATGGAAGGCCGCATGACGGTTTGCAACATGGCGATCGAAGCGGGTGCACGCGCCGGAATTGTTGCGGTCGATGAAAAGACGATCGAGTATGTGCGCGGGCGTCCGTTTGCGCCGTCGACGGATCAGTTCGACCGCGCTGCGAATCTATGGCGGACTCTGCGTTCCGACCCCGGTGCCAGGTTCGATCGCGTGGTCGAACTGCACGCCGAAGAGGTCAAGCCCCAGGTCACGTGGGGAACGTCGCCGGAAATGGTGACGACGATCGATGGCGCGGTTCCCGATCCAGAAGCCGAGCGCGATCCGGTCAAGCGCGAAGGAATCGAGCGCGCGCTTAATTACATGGGTCTGAAGCCGCGAACACCGATGGCGGGTATCTACCTCGACAAGGTATTCATCGGCTCATGCACCAACGGTCGGATCGAGGATTTGCGCGAGGCGGCGTGGGTTGTTAAGCGGCTGGGTAAGCGAGTGGCGCGCAACGTCAAGCTGGCGATGGTTGTCCCCGGCTCCGGCCTGGTCAAGGCGCAGGCGGAGCGCGAGGGATTGCACCATGTGTTTCGTGATGCGGGCTTTGAGTGGCGCGAGCCCGGCTGCTCGATGTGCCTGGCAATGAATGCCGACCGGCTGGAGCCGGGCGAGCGGTGTGCGTCCACCAGCAATCGCAATTTCGAAGGCCGCCAGGGCAGCGGTGGCCGGACCCATCTCGTTTCACCTGCGATGGCGGCGGCGGCTGCGATCGAAGGTCACTTTGCAGATGTTCGAAGACTGACGTAAGGAGCACTCATGAAGACAATGCTGATCATGCTTGCCACGGTGTTTACTCTGGTCGCCTGCAACACGATGCAGGGTCTGGGCAAAGATGTCGAAAAGACCGGCGAGAAAATTCAGGAGAAAGCCAAGAAGTAAGCGACATGCAAAAGTTTGAGGTCGAAACCGGACTGGTCGCGCCGCTTGCGCGTGACAATGTCGATACCGACGCCATTATTCCGAAGCAGTTCCTGAAGTCAATCAGGCGCACCGGATTTGGTCCAAACCTGTTTGATCAATGGCGCTATCTGGATCGGAGCGAGCCCGGCCGGGACAACTCGAAGCGGCCGCTGAACCCAGACTTCATGCTGAACCAGGTGCGCTATCAAGGCGCGTCGATCTTGCTCGCCGGCAAGAACTTCGGGTGCGGCTCGTCGCGCGAACACGCACCGTGGGCATTGCTGCAATTCGGATTTCGCGCCGTCATTGCGCCAAGCTTTGCCGATATTTTCTTTAACAACTGCACGAAGAACGGGCTGGTGCCGGTGGTGCTGCCGCAGGTCGTGGTCGATCGCCTGTTCGACGAAGTCGCTGCGAATGTCGGATACCGGCTAACGGTCGATCTGCCGCGTCAGCGCGTGGTCGAACCGAATGGCAGCGAACACGCTTTCGATGTCGCTCCGTTCCGCAAGCATTGTCTGCTGAATGGCCTCGATGACATCGAGCTGACCTTGCATCACAAAGACAAGATCGCGGCGTTCGAGAGCAAACGCCTCGCCGAGCAGCCATGGCTCGTTAAGAGCGCATAGACCGCGATGAAAATCGCGGTGTTGCCGGGCGATGGCATCGGCCAGGAAATCGTTGCCGAAACAGTTCGCGTACTGGATGCGCTCGATCAACGCTTCGAGTATGAGTTTGCGGATGTTGGCGGTGCCGCCTACAAGGCACACGGACACCCGCTGCCCGAGTCGACGCTGACGATTGCGCGGGCGGCCGACGCGGTGCTTTTCGGCGCAGTCGGGGATTGGAAGTTCGACACACTCGAGCGATGCCTGCGCCCTGAACAGGCGATTCTCGGATTGCGTCGGGAACTGAAACTGTTTGCGAATTTTCGTCCGGCGGTCTGTTACTCCGAACTCACCGACGCGTCGAGTCTGAAGCCCGAGCTGGTCGCCGGCCTTGACCTTCTGATCATCCGCGAGCTGACGGGCGATATCTATTTCGGCCAGCCGCGCGGTCGGCGCGATTCTCCGGACGGGCCATTCGCCGGCGCGCCCGAGGCGTTCGACACGATGCGCTACAGCCGGCCCGAGATCGAGCGTATCGCGCGCGTCGCCTTCGAGGCAGCTCGCAAGCGGCAGAGCAAGGTTACCAGCGTGGACAAGGCCAACGTCCTGGCGACGTCGCAGTTATGGCGCGAAGTCGTTATCGACGTGCACGCCGAGTACGCCGACGTCACACTCGACCACATGTACGTCGATAACGCCGCAATGCAACTGGTCAAGGCCCCGAAAAGTTTTGACGTGATCCTGACCGGGAATTTGTTTGGAGACATTCTGTCGGACGAGGCTGCGATGCTGACCGGGTCGATTGGAATGCTGCCATCGGCGTCGCTGAACGCGCGTGGACAGGGATTGTATGAACCGTCGCATGGGAGCGCGCCCGACATTGCGGGCAAAGGCATTGCAAATCCGCTTGCGGCGATACTGTCGGCCGCAATGATGTTGCGCCATTCGCTGCACCGACCTGATCAGGCCGACCGCGTCGAAAACGCGGTCAAGCGTGCGCTCTCGGGCGGAGTGCGGACGCAGGATATCTGGAGCCACGGCACGCGCAAGGTCGGCACGCGCGAGATGGCAGATGCTGTCATCGCCGCACTGTGAGGGCAAGATGAAGGTGGGGATCGTCGGCTGGCGCGGAATGGTTGGATCCGTGCTGATGCAGCGCATGAGTGCGCAGAAAGACTTCGAGTTGTTCGACTCGGTGTTTTTCAGCACGTCGAATGCGGGCGGTGACGCGCCCGAGGTTTCTCGCGCCGAGCGCGTTTTGCAGGATGCGCACAACATGAAAGCGCTCGCGGCGTGCGATGCGATCGTCACCGCGCAGGGCGGCGACTACACCAACGACGTATTCCCGAAGCTGCGCGACGCGGGGTGGAAGGGCTACTGGATCGACGCGGCATCCGCGCTGCGGATGAAGGACGATGCAATCGTAGTTCTTGACCCGGTCAACTTGTCGGTCATCCAGGAGGCGTTGGGACGCGGTGTCAAGAATTACATCGGCAGCAACTGCACCGTCGGCTTGATGCTGATGGCGCTCGACGGTCTATTGAAGGCCGACCTGATCGAGTGGGTCAGCGCAATGACCTATCAGGCTGCATCCGGCGCCGGCGCACCCCAAATGCGCGAACTGCTGGAGCAGATGGGTTACCTTTACGCATCCGCACGCGACTTGCTGGCCGACCCGAAGTCTCCGATTCTTGAGATCGATCACGCGGTGTCGATGGGCTTGCTGTCGGATCAACTGCCGATTCGCAGCCTCGGCGCGCCGCTCGCCGGCAGCCTTATCCCCTGGATTCATGATGACCTCGGCAACGGTGTCAGCCGCGAGGAGTGGAAGGCAGGCGCCGAAGCCAACAAGATTCTGGGTCGCCCGGAGATGGGTAAAGCCGGTTCATTGCTGGTCGAAGGACTCTGTGTCCGCATTGGCGCGATGCGCTGCCACAGTCAGGCACTGACCATCAAATTGCGAGCGGATCTGGCGTTGCCGGAGATTGAGAAGATCCTGATGAGCGGCAACGAATGGGTGACTGTGATTTCGAATAATCGCGAAGACAGCATTCGCGAACTGTCACCCGCGAGAGTCAATGGCACGATGAGTATTCCAATCGGTCGCCTGCGAAAACTCGCGATGGGACCGCAATACATCTCTGCGTTCACGGTCGGCGATCAATTGTTATGGGGCGCTGCCGAACCGTTGCGCCGCATGCTGCGGCTGTTATTGAACAAGTTGTGATCGTGCGCAATGAGCCTATTGCGGCACAAGCCAAATCTCACATAAAGGCGTGAGTTACCGCTATTTCTAAGCTTGCGACCGTAAGTCCATGATGTTATGTTCGAAAAACGTTGCATCCGATCAGGGGGCGGAATGCCATCCCAAAAATTTGCGCGCGCGCCCTTATGGTGCGCGCTTTCACTTGCGCTCGGTCTAGCGGTTGGTAGTCCGCAAGCTGGCGCCGCAGGCCTGGGGCGTCTGGCTGTGACTTCCGGGCTCGGGCAACCGTTGAGGGCTGAGCTCGAAGTGACCTCCATCGGTCGCGATGAGTTGCCGACGTTGCAGGTGAGAATGGCTCCAATCGCCGCCTTTCGCGCTGCCAATCTCGACTTCAATCCGGCACTGACCAACCTGCGGTTCGCGTTGGACAAGCGGCCCGATGGTGGCTACTTCGTGCGCATCAGCTCGGCGCAGCCGGTCAACGAGCCCTATCTCGACCTAATGGTCGAGCTGACGTGGGCAACGGGACGTGTAATTCGTGAATACACGGTACTGCTCGATCCGCCGTCGCTGCGCGCGGATGCACCCGTCGTAGCTCCGGCCATCCCGCCGCTCGCGGCTGCATCGACGCCGGCGCAGCCGGCGACCACGACAAGACCTTCGGCGGCGGCGCCGGCGGCCTCGTCGACTGCACCCGATTCCACTCCGAGTGCACCGGCCACGTCGTCGCGACCGGCACCCGCCACCACCGCCCCGCTAGCCACTACGCGGCCGGAAGGTTCGTACGTCGTCAAATCGGGCGACACACTCGGCAAGATCGCAGCGCGAGGCAAGTCAGCTTCGGTTTCGCTGGATCAGATGCTGGTCGCGTTGCTGCGAGCCAATCCCGACGCGTTTGTCGGCAAGAACATGAATCGGCTGCGGGCCGGTGCGACGCTCAGTATGCCGTCCGAGGCGGACGCCGCCGGGCTCGCCCAGCGTGAAGCGCGCCGCGAAGTGGTTGCGCAAAGCGCCGATTTCGCCCAGTACCGAAGCCGTCTAGCACAGGCCGCGGGCTCCGCACCCGTCGTGGCCACCGCGCCATCTGCGGCCGCAGGCTCGGGCCGTGTGACAACCCGCGTCCAGGACAAGGCCGCGCCAGCTACCACCGGCGGCGACCAGCTGAAGATTGCGCGTGCCGATTCGAAGGCTGCCGCGAGCGTTGCTGCCGCAGCCAAAGCCGACGAGGCGGCCGCGAAGGCGCGTGCACTGCGTGAAGAGCAAGAGCGCGCAGCTCAATTGAAGAAGACGAACGACGCGATTCAAAAGGCACTGCAGGTACAAAGCAAAGCGGGGGCGGCGGCACAAAAGCAAGCCGACCAGACTTCTTCGGTCACCGCTATGCCCACCCGTCCTGGGGTGCCACCCGTAGCGGTGGCGCCGCCGTCGCCGATGCCAGTGCCAGTTCCGACTCCTGCGCCGGGCGTGACAACGCCGACGCCGATGCCAGTCACGCCGGTTTCGCCATCGGGAACGCCCCCGGTCACTCCAACGCCGATCGACGCCTCGAAGTCTGCGCCAATGACCGCTGTTGCGCCGACAACCACGCCGTCGCCAACCGCGGTGGTGCCCGCTCCAGCACCGGTCACTCCGGTGACGACCGTGACCACGCCACCACCGGCGAAAAAGGCCGCGCCGCCACCCCCGCCACCGCGCGAGGAACCCAGCTTCTTCTCGGAGTTGTTAAGCAACACGACGACGCTGATCGGGTTGATCGGCATCGTTCTATTGCTGGCGGCACTGTTCGCTTGGAGCCAATACCGCAAGCGCAAGGCCGAAAGCAGTGATCGCTTCAAGGAAACCGGGGAAGGCGTCCAAGCCAACTCTCTCTTCGGTGCCACCGGTGGTCAAAGCGTTGACACCGGCACCAGTACGTTCAACTCAAGCTTTATTCCGGCGGCGTCACAGCTCGATTCGAATGAAGTGGACCCTGTTGCGGAAGCCGACGTCTACATTGCATACGGGCGCGAGGAACAGGCCGAAGACATTTTGAAAGAAGCGTTGCGCCTGCAGCCTGACCGCCATGCGGTTCGCGTCAAGCTAATGGAGATCTACGCGCGCCGCGGGGATAAGACCTCGTTCATGGCCGTGGCCGAAGAATTGCGCGAACGCACCGGTGCGACTGGCGAAGATTGGGAGCGTGGCGTCAAACTCGGCCGAACCGTCGATCCAGGGCACGCGATGTTTGCGGGCGCGGCACTGGGCGACACCACGCGCGGACCGACGACTGGTTTCAGGCTCGATCCGAACACGCGAAGCCGCCCCGCGACTCTCGGCGGTGGCGCAACTGGCGGGCTCGATCTGGGCGGCTTGACCGGCGCGACCAGTTCGGTGATGAGCCGCGACACGACGTCGGCCAGCGTGCCGCCGTTGACCAAGATGGTGGTCGACACGCGTTCGGGCGATAGCACGATGCAGGTCGAGACCAAGATGCCGCAGGACTCCAGGCTCGCCGGTCCCTCGACAACTTCTGCACCGACAACGCAGTTCCGCGCCACGCTACCCGGTGCCGCGTCGCCCAACACCAACGCGGCTGCCGCTGCGACAGGCGCGTCAACCGACTTCGGCTCGCTCGATTTCGACCTGGGCCCGACGCGCATGGGCAATCTCGATGTGTCGACCCGGATGCCCGATCCCGACGAGTCACCTCGCCGCGGCAACGACGCCGAAGTATTTGCTGCAACGACACCGCAAAGAGCCGAGCCGCCAGCAGTTGCCGACATCGATGTGGCGTTGTCCAAGGAAAAATATCCTGCGATGGCGCCGACCGCGACTGGAGTCGGCGCGATTCCCGATCTCGATCTGAACATTCCGCCGTCGACTCGCATGCCGGTTGCGCCGTCAACGCGCATGCCGGTCTCTGCCTCGCCGATGATGGAAGAAGCGCTGTCGCGACCCACCGTGATCGGCATGAAGGCAACCCCGGTCGGCAGCCTGCCCGACGAGCAGGCCGCGCGGCTGACAGCCAACACGGATCAGGCAACGGTGCCGCTGATCGATTTTGACCTGTCCGCAGTCAGCCTCGATGCGGCGACCAAGCGCGGTGAAACCGAGCCCGGTAGCGCACTGGCGCAGCAGATGGCAACTAAGCTCGATCTGGCGCGCGGCTATATCGACCTGGGTGTCAAGGACGGTGCGCGCGAGTTGCTCGACGAGGTGATGCGTGACGGTACGCGTGAGCAGCGCCAGAACGCGGTCGATCTGATCAAGCAGATCGAAAGTTAGGCAAGGCGAGCGCAAGCTCGCTTTGCTGCCGTCGCCTGCCGAGTCTGCTGAAAAGTGCGCATCGCGCTCGGCCTCGAATACGACGGTGCCCCTTTTACTGGCTGGCAAACTCAGTCAGACGGCCGCGCTGTGCAGGATTGCGTCGAGCGCGCACTGCTGCAAATCGCGGATGGCCCGATAGCGACGGTGTGCGCTGGCCGAACAGACAGCGGCGTTCACGCGCTCGATCAGGTCATCCACTTTGATACCGAGGCCGACCGTCCGTTGAACGCATGGGTGCGTGGCGCTAACCGCTTTCTGCCGACCTCGGTTGCGGTGAGATGGGCCCGCGTCGTCGGTGATCAGTTTCATGCGCGCTATGGCGCGCGCCGCCGCCGTTACGACTATTGGATCGTCAACACGCCAGTCAGGACACCGTTAGCGCATGCGCGCGCGGGTTGGGTTTTTCGCCCTCTCGACGAAGTTGCCATGCAGCGCGCCGCGCAGCACCTGGTTGGCCGCCACGACTTCACATCGTTCCGATCGGCAGAATGCCAGGCTGCAACTGCAGTACGCGAGATCGAGAGCCTGCACGTGGAGCGGGCGCAGTCGTTGGTCCGCATCAGCGTCACCGCCAATGCTTTTTTGCATCACATGGTCCGTAATATTGTCGGCTCTCTGGTTTACGCGGGCGTCGGCCGTCGCCCAACCGACTGGATCGCAGACGTGTTGAACGCTCGCAGCCGCGCCGCTGCGGCGCCGACCTTCGCCGCGGCCGGGCTCTACCTGGCACGGGTCGAGTACGATCACGCGTTTGGTTTACCTGCGCCCACGGGACAGGTCAGCTGGACGGATGCGTACACGAATCAAGATTTGCGGACTGACGCGCGAAGCTGACGTAGCCGCCGCGCTTGCCGCCGGTGTCGATGCGCTGGGTTTTGTCTGTTATCCGAAGAGTCAGCGCTATGTGGCTCCGTTGCGGCTTCGGGCTTTGAGCCGTGAGCTCGGCGTGTTCACGACGCCGGTCCTGCTGTTTGTCAACGGCTCATCCGATCTGATCGAGGGCGCGCTCGAGATGATGCCGACGGCGTGGCTGCAATTCCATGGTGACGAGCATGAGCCGAGCTGCAACCGGTATCAGCGGCCGTATATCCGGTCGGTGCCGATCAGCACCGCGAGCGATTTGGTGCGAGCGCAAGGCGAATTCACATCGGCAGCGGCTTTCCTGGTCGATGCTCCGAGCGACGACTTCGGCGGCGGCGGGCGCACCTTCAACTGGTCGCAGCTGCCGGCACAACGCTCGAAGCCGATCGTGCTGGCGGGCGGGCTCAACGCCGACAATGTCGGCGCCGCGATTGCCGAAGTTCGCCCTTATGCGGTCGATGTCAGCAGCGGTGTCGAGCAGGAGCCTGGAATCAAGAGCGCCGTCAAGATGCAGCTCTTCGCCGACGCCGTCCGCCGCGCGGATCAGCGACTTAGCGCATGAAGCCCTACGACCTGCCCGACGCGCAGGGCCACTTCGGCCCCTACGGCGGAATTTTCGTCGCCGAGACGCTGATGCATGCGCTCGAAGAATTGCGTTGCGCGTACCTGAAGTTTCAGCACGACCCCGACTTCGTCGCGGAGCTTCGGCGTGAGCTCAAGCACTTCGTCGGCCGGCCGAGCCCGATCTACCATGCACGGCGCTGGTCCGAAATTCTCGGCGGCGCACAGATCTACTTGAAGCGTGAGGATCTGAATCACACCGGCGCGCACAAAATCAACAACACCATGGGCCAGGCGCTGCTTGCCAAACGCATGGGAAAGCCGCGTGTCATCGCCGAAACGGGCGCCGGCCAGCACGGTGTGGCTGCCGCAACTGTTGCTGCGCGGTACGCGATGGAGTGCGTGGTGTACATGGGCCAGGAGGACATGGCGCGCCAGGCCGCCAACGTGTATCGGATGCGACTTCTGGGTGCAACGGTGGTGCCGGTCAACAGCGGAAGCCGAACGCTGAAGGATGCATTGAACGAAGCGATGCGCGACTGGGTGACCCACGTCGAGAACACTTTTTACATAATCGGTACGGTTGCGGGGCCGCACCCTTATCCGATGATGGTGCGCGATTTCAACTCCGTCGTCGGCAAGGAATGCATCGAGCAGATGCCGGAAATTGCGGGGCGCCAGCCTGACGCAGTGATCGCGTGCGTCGGCGGTGGCAGCAATGCAATGGGAATCTTCTACGACTACATCAAGCACGATACTGTCAAGTTGATCGGTGTCGAGGCAGCCGGCGAGGGACTGTCGGGCCTGAGGCATGCGGCAAGCCTGCAGAGAGGCATGCCGGGGGTGTTGCACGGCACTCGCACCTACCTGCTTCAGAACGACGATGGTCAGATTATGGAAACGCATTCGATTAGCGCCGGACTCGACTATCCTGGAGTCGGCCCCGAGCACTCGTGGCTGATGGACGAAGGCCGGGCCGAATACGTGGGCGCAACCGACGACGAAGCGTTAACGGCGTTTCATCAGTGCTGCCGGACCGAGGGAATCATTCCCGCGCTTGAATCGAGCCATGCACTGGCGCATGCGACCAAGCTCGCTCCCACCATGGCGAAAGATGCGGTCCTGCTGGTCAATCTGTCCGGCCGCGGCGACAAAGATCTCGATATCGTCGCCAAGCGCAGCGATCCTCGATCTTGATGTCGCGCATTGCTGCCCGCTTTTCCGATCTGCGTGCGCGCGGCCGCAAGGGGTTGATTCCGTATATTTGCGCGGGTGATCCGACGCCCGAGATCACGGTGCCACTGCTGCACGCATTAGCGCGCGCCGGTGCCGACGTGATCGAACTCGGCGTGCCGTTTTCCGATCCGATGGCAGACGGCCCCGTGATTCAGCGGGCCGCCGAGCGCGCCATTCGCAACGGCGTCGGGCTCAAAGCAACGATTTCGATGGTGGCTGATTTTCGGCGGTCCGACGACGCCACGCCGGTGGTCCTGATGGGCTACGCCAACCCGATCGAGCGGATGGGGCGCTCAGAGTTTGCAAAGGCGGCGCGGGCAGCCGGGGTCGACGGCGTGCTGATCGTCGACTATCCGCCCGAAGAAGCGCTCGAATGTTCAACCGCGTTAAGAGCCGATGCTATAGACGCGATTTTTTTGCTGGCCCCGACGACCACTGATGCACGCATTGCGGCGGTCGCAAAACAGGCGTCAGGGTATCTGTACTACGTGAGCCTGAGGGGCACCACCGGCGCGGCACATATCGACATTGCGAGCGTCGCGGCGCGGCTGCCCGCAATTCGCCGCCACACCAGTCTGCCGGTCTGTGTGGGCTTCGGCATTCGCGACGCCGCAAGCGCTCAGGCCGTGGCGCGAGTGGCCGACGCGGTGGTGATCGGTTCGCGCATCATCGAGGAGCTGGAAGCTGCGCCGGTCGGGCACGAAGTGCAGGCCATGGAGAATTTCGTCGCGGCTATTCGGGCTGCAATTGACAGCTCCCAATTGACCAAGGCCGCATAAGGGAAGACGATGAGCTGGATTGACAAGATTTTGCCGCCGCGAATCAAGCGCGAAGAAGGCGCAGCGCGCAAGAGCGTGCCGGAAGGGTTGTGGACCAAGTGCCCCGGCTGCGAGGCGGTGCTGTACACGGCCGAGCTTCAGAAAACGCTGTTTGTCTGTCCGAAGTGCGCTCATCACATGCGGATCGGCGCGCGCGCCCGCCTCGACGCGCTGCTCGACGCCGAAGGCCGCTACGAAATCGGGCAGGAAATTCTGCCGATCGACGCGCTCAAATTTCGCGACACGCGCAAATATCCGGAGCGCCTTCAACAGGCGATCGAGGATACCGGCGAGACCGATGCGCTGATCGTGATCGGTGGTTCGATCCGCGCGCTGCCGCTGGTAGCAGCCTGCTTCGAGTTCGATTTCATGGGTGGTTCGATGGGGTCGGTGGTCGGCGAACGTTTCGTCCGCGGTGTTCAGACCGCCATCGAGCAAAAGGTGCCGTTCATTTGCATCACCTCGACCGGCGGCGCGCGCATGCAGGAAGGGTTGCTGTCGCTGCTGCAGATGGCCAAGACCACCGCGATGATTGCGCGGCTGGCCGATGCGAAGCTCCCGTTCATCAGCATCCTGGCCGATCCGACGATGGGGGGCGTGTCGGCGAGCTTCGCCTTTATGGGTGATGTGGTGATGGCCGAGCCCAAGGCGCTGATTGGATTCGCCGGGCCGCGCGTCATTGAGCAGACGGTGCGCGAGAAATTGCCCGAAGGCTTTCAGCGTTCCGAATTTCTGCTGAGCAAGGGCGCGATTGACATGATCGTCGATCGACGCCAGATGCGCGACGAGATCGCGACGCTTCTTGCCTTGCTGCTGAAGCAGCCGGCCGAAGCTATAGCGTAGACAAGGGCACCGGCCGCTGCGCGTCCGGCGACGCAAGCTTGTCAGAAAGTCTGGTTGCCTGGCTCGACCGCATCGAGCGGCTGCACGCAAAGCCGATCGACCTGGGCCTCGACCGCGTGCGTGCTGTGGCCGAGCGGCTCGATCTACACCTCACCATTCCGACGATCGTTGTCGGCGGCACCAACGGAAAGGGCTCGACGTGCGCGATGCTCGACTCGATCCTGCGCGCAGCAGGCTACCGGGTGGGCCTTTACACGTCTCCGCATCTGATGCGTTTCAACGAGCGCGCCCGGATCGACGGCGCTGACGCGTCCGATGCCCAGCTGGTTACGCAATTCGAGGCGGTCGATGCGGCGCGTGGCGCTGCAACGCTGACCTACTTCGAATTCACCACACTGGCGATCGTGCGGCTATTTTCGCAGTCGCGGCTCGACGCCGCGGTGCTGGAAGTGGGTCTTGGCGGGCGGTTGGACGCGGTCAATGTCTTCGACGCCGATGCGGCAATCGTGACGTCTGTGGCGCTCGATCACGTCGGCTACCTCGGCGCGACGCGCGAACTAGTCGGCTTCGAGAAGGCCCACATCTATCGGCGCGGCCGCCCGGCCATCTGCAGCGATCCGGTTCCACCGGACTCATTGCTCGAATACGCGCAGACCGTCGGCGCTGACCTCTGGCAGTTCGGCCGCGACTTCAACTACCAAGGCGATCGCCAGCAGTGGGCGTATGCAGGTCGCCACCTGAGGCGCGCGAGCTTGCCGTACCCGGCGCTGCGCGGTGCGAATCAGCTGCTCAATGCTGCCGGTGCTTTGGCTGCGCTGGAATCGATTGCGCCGCGGCTTCCAGTGTCTCAGCAGGCAGTGCGGCAGGGACTGCTGACCGCGCAGCTACCAGCGCGCTTCCAAGTGCTGCCGGGGCGGCCCGCAATCGTGCTCGATGTTGCACATAACCCGCATGCGGCGGCGGTGCTCGCTCAAAATCTGGACATGATGGGTTTCTTTCCGGTCACGCATGCGGTATTCGGAATGCTGCGCGACAAAGACATCGACGGCGTGATCGCCAAGGTTAAAGACAAGATCGATCACTGGCATCTCGCGCCAATTACGGGCGCGCGCGGAACATCGGCGGAAGACATCGTGCGCCGGTTGCGCTCGGCCGCAGCAGCGGGGTCGGTCACCGCCTATGAGAACTTTGCGAAGGCGTTCAATGCCGCGCGGGAACATGCCGAGCCCGATGATAGAATTTTGGTGTTCGGTTCATTTCTGTCAGTGGCTGAAGTGTTGCGCGCAATCAGCTGAACGATCGCTTCGCTGACGAGGCAAGCGCATAGCGCCAGTTCTTGCATGGAGTTTGGATGCCCATGGCTTTCTGGCGCCGCAAAGACCAGCCTAGCGTGACGAAGGTGCGCGAGCAGAGGCGCACGTCATCAAGTGCCGCCGAGGACGCCGGCGCCCGCAGCGACGCAGATAACGTCCGGGTGCGCGCTCGTAGACGGCTGATCGGTGCCGCAGCGCTGCTGTTGGCCGTCGCAATTGTGGTTCCGATGATGCTCGATCCAGAGCCGAAGCTTGCCGCCGACAATATCGCGATCGACATCCCGAGCGAGAAGACCCCATTTACGCCGCGCTTGGCATTACCGCCAGTTCCGTCGGCTGACAATGTTCCGATGGCACCGCCATCTGACTTTGCGCCGCTGCCCGAGAAGAGCGAAGAAGCGCCGAGAACATCGGACAGCAAGGCCGCAGTGGACGAAAAGAAGGGCGATGAGCAGCAGCGCGCGCGGGCGTTGTTGGAAGGCACCGCGACCAAGGCGAGCAGCCAGAATGCAAAAAGGCCACGCTTCGTGGTGCAGGCCGCCGCGCCGGCGAGCGACGCCGCGGCGCGCGATCTTGCCGAGAAGCTGAAAAAAAGCGGTCTGGCCCCATATACCGAAAAGGTCGACACCAACCAGGGCGCGCGCTATCGAGTGCGGGTGGGTCCGTACGCGTCTCGCGACGAGGCGGACATTGTGAGAACGCGCCTGAAGGCGCAGGGTATTAGCGCCAACCTGATTACGCTTTGAGTGACTTGGAAAGCTCAAACATCAATACGATGCGCAGTGGGGTCGTTGCAACACCGGTCTTAGGAGGACGCTAGTCGATGTGCGGCATCGTCGGAGTGGTAGCAACCGGACCGGTCAATCAGCTGCTTTATGACTCGCTGCAGCTGCTGCAGCACCGTGGTCAGGATGCCGCCGGCATCGCGACCGGTTCAGGCAGTACGTTTTCGATGTGGAAGGGCAGCGGCATGGTTCGCGAGATATTCCGCACGCGAAACATGCGCAACCTGGTCGGTAACGTCGGCATTGCGCACGTCCGGTATCCCACTGCCGGATCGGCCTTCAGCGTCGAGGAAGCGCAGCCGTTTTACGTGAACGCGCCATTTGGCATCACGCTCGGGCACAACGGCAATCTGACCAATGCCGTACAGCTGAAAAGCGAAATGTTCCGCATCGATCGGCGGCATATCAACACCAATTCCGATTCGGAGATCCTGCTCAATGTCCTTGCGCACGAGCTGCAGGAGGGAACGTCGAGCTACACGCTGGACCCTGCCACCATATTCGGTGCTGTGGCCGCACTCCAGAAACGTGTGCGCGGCGCGTATGCGTGCGTAGCCCATATCGCCGATCACGGCATTCTGGCATTTCGCGATCCGTACGGAATTCGGCCGCTGGTTTACGGCGTCAATGAGACCGACGCCGGTACCGAATACCTGGTTGCCAGCGAGTCGGTCGCGCTGGAGGGGCTCGGTTTCAAGTTCGTGCGCGATGTAGCCCCGGGCGAGGCGATCTTCATCGACGTCGACGGCAACTTTTACTCGCAGCAGTGCGCGCAAAATCCGTCACTGAACCCGTGCATCTTTGAATACGTCTACTTTGCACGACCCGATTCGGTGATGAACGGCGTCAGCGTTTACAGCTCGCGCCTCAAGATGGGCGAATATCTCGCCGAAAAGATT
>JBDUCU010000137.1:0-7064 GCA_040003315.1 Burkholderiaceae bacterium
AACAGGTTGTTGAACACTTCGAGCATGATCGGATCGGCATCGGTGCCGATCGCTTGCCGCTGCACGCGCGGGCGCGAGCGCTCGAGAACGAGGTGATCGAGCTCCGTGACGATGGCCTCCCAGTCGGGCTCGACCACCGTGGTCGCGTTTGCCTCGGCAATGATGGCCGGGCCTCCGATGACATCACCCGGGCGCATTTCGTCGCGCGCATACAGGGGTGTGTCGTGCCACGTCGCTTCGCCGTACATGCGCACTACCGACTTGGCGGTAAGGGGCGCTGAACGCGCCGGCCTTGCATCGCCCTTCTCCGCGGCCGTTTCGCCACCGCCGATCGCCTCGACCGACACCGCTTCGATGACCAGGCCACGGTTGTCCATCAGAAACGAATAGCGCTTCAAATACTCGGCATCAAAGGCGGCCTGCATGTCGGCCATCGTCGCGGCGAGGACCACCAGCGCCGAATCGGTGCCGTCGTAGCGCAGATGGACGCGCCGCACGACGACGATGCGATCACGCTGCACGCCCTGCGATTCGAGATCGCGCTGCGCCTGCTCCGCCAGTTCATCCAGCGCGGCCGTCAGCGCATTCATCGCAGCGGGTTGCAGCGGTCGCTCGATCGATCGCTCGCGCATGGCAGTCTGATCGGCCAGCCCCATGCCATAGGCCGACAGCACGCCCGCCAGCGGATGCGCAAAGATCCTGCTCATGCCAAGCGCGTCGGCCACGCGGCACGCATGTTGGCCGCCCGCACCGCCGAATACGGTCAATGTGTATTGCGTTACATCGTGGCCGCGCTGGATCGAGATGCGCTTAATCGCCTCGGCCATGTTGCCGACGGCAATGTCGAGATAGCCGTCGGCCACCTGCTCGGGCGTCAACGTGCGGCCGGTGGCCTGGGCGATCTCTGTCGCCAGTGCGCCAAATTTTTCGCGGACGACGTCAGCGTCGAGCGCCTGATCAGCCTTCGGTCCGAACACGCACGGAAAGAACCCCGGTTGAACCTTGCCGATCATCACATTGCAATCGGTCACCGTCAGCGGGCCGCCGCGTCGATAGCACGCTGGCCCGGGATTTGCGCCCGCCGAATCGGGCCCGACCCGTAGACGCGCGCCGTCGAAATGCAGAATCGATCCGCCGCCGGCTGCCACCGTATGGATGCTCATCATCGGGGCGCGCATCCGCACGCCCGCGACCTGCGTTTCGAAAGCGCGCTCGCAGTCACTCACATCGCGTCCGGCAAAATGGGAGACGTCGGTCGACGTACCGCCCATGTCAAACCCGATCACGCGGTCGAACCCCGCGGTGAGACTGCTGCGCACCATGCCGACGATGCCGCCGGCGGGCCCGGACAAAATCGAGTCTTTGCCCTGAAAACGGCGCGCGTCGGTGAGCCCACCCGACGATTGCATGAACAACAATCGCGTGCCCGGCAGCTCGCGCGCGACCTGCTCAACGTAACGGCGCAGGATCGGCGAGAGGTATGCGTCTACGACAGTGGTGTCGCCGCGCGCGACGAACTTCATCAGCGCGCTGACGCGATGCGATGCAGACACCTGAGCAAAGCCGATCTCGCGTGCGGCGGCTTCGAGTGCAGCTTCGTGCGCCGGATAGCGATAACCGTGCATCAGCACGATCGCCACCGATCTGACTCCTGCCGCGTAAGTTGCCGCAAGCGCCGCGCGCGCTGACGAAAGATCGAGCGGCGTCACCACGTCGCCGTGCGCGCCGATCCGCTCTTGTACTTCGATCACATTCGAATACAACAACTCGGGCAGCACGATGTGACGATCGAACAAGCGGGGCCGATTTTGATAAGCGATACGCAACGCATCGCGAAAGCCGCGCGTTACGACCAGCGCGGTGGGCTCGCCTTTGCGCTCGAGCAAAGCATTGGTGGCCACCGTCGTTCCCATCTTCACCGCATCAATCTGATCGACCGGCACCGCGGCATCGGCCGGCACGCCCAGCAAGCGCCGAATACCCGCGAGCGCCGCGTCGCCATACTGTTCGGGGTTATCGGACAGCAGCTTGTGCGTGACCAGCGAACCGTCGGGCCGGCGCCCGACGACGTCGGTAAACGTGCCGCCGCGGTCGATCCAGAATTGCCACTTCGACATCAGCGCTTCGACATTAATTGACAATCGGCAACGCAGTCACGCTGTATTCATGTTCGATGCTGCGGCCAGCGCCTGCATCGTGCAGCTTGAGTCTCATTTTTTCGGCCGGCCGCACGGCCACGCTCATCCTGTTGGGCAACGCGGAGAGTGTGCCGCAAAACATAACGAGGCCATCGGCGATCGTTGCATGCCTGGACAGTCCATCGACCAGCGCCATCAACGGGCGGATCATTATCAATCGCCCGCGCTGGTATTGCACCCAGCCGCCATCCTCGAAAATTTGCGAGCCGAGCTCGAGATCGTCGGCGCGCGCGGCGATCGCGTCCCAGCGCCACAGCTGCCGCGCAATCGGCTTTGCGCACAATTGCTTCGAGTGCACCACCGACTGCGCTTCGAGCTGGCGATCGGTGTGGTCGGAGCCGAGCGTCAACCACCATGCGCGTTGATGACGGATCAACACCGGCTCGCATTCGCCTGAACTCGATGAGCCCAGCACCTCGATCTGATCGGACTGTGTCAGCAGCGTGTGCGCCACGCGGTAGTACAGCGGCACGGCAGAGGGACGCGCAACACCGATCGCAGCGAGTTCGTCGATGTGATGCTCGACAGCGTCGAGATCGCGGCCGGTCCAGCCGACGATCACCAGTCGCCGCACCGGAACATCGATGCGGCCGCCCTCGAATTCAAAGTGAAGCGAGTGCATGCGCTCAGAAAAATCTCGCGGGGAGCCACAGGGCAAGGCCCGGCAGCAACGCCAGCAGCAACAGCATCACCAGCATTGACACGACGAACGGCGCGGCACCGACGATCACATCGTTCATCGGCCCGCCGCGGCGCAAATTTTGAACAACGAACAGGTTCAGTCCGACCGGCGGCGTGATCAGCGCGGCCTCGATCAGGATGATGACGACGATGCCAAACCACACGGGATCGAAGCCGAGCTTGAACATCACCGGCGCGATGATCGGGATCGTGGTAATCATCATCGAGAGGGTTTCCATAAAGCAGCCGAGCACCAGGTAAAACACGATCACCGCGAACAGCATCTCCCACTTGCCGAAGCCAAGGCCTTCGATGAAGTCGGTGAGCCGAGTGGTCAGTCCGATCGCCGACATCACGAAATTGAGGAAATACGCAGCGACAATGATCAGCATCACCATCGCGGTCGTGCGCATCGTGCCTTCCAGCACTTCGCTCAGCATCGCCCATGACAGGCGCCGCGCCCACGCGGCGAGCAGCAGACCGGCCATCACGCCGAGCGAGGCGGCTTCGGTCGGCGTCGCAATGCCCGCGTAGATCGAACCCACGACAACCATGAAAATACCGAGCGGCGGCAGCAGATGAATCAGACCCGCCAGCATCTCGGTCAAGGTCGACTGCGTGCGCGTGCCACCCCAACCGGGCCGCGCGATGCACGCCGTGAGCACGACCATCATGAACAGCAGAGTCAGTACGACGCCCGGAATGATGCCCGCCAGGTAGAGCTTCGGCACCGACGTGTTCGTCAGCACCGCGTAGATGATCATGTTGATCGAAGGCGGAATCAGAATGCCGAGCGTGCCGCCGGCCGCCAGCGTGCCGAGAAACAGACTCTCGTTGTAGCCGAAGCGGCGCGCCTGCGGCAGCGCCACCGTTCCCACGGTCGCCGCGGTTGCCACACTCGAGCCCGAAGTCGCCGCGAACAGCGCGCACGCGGCGATGTTCGAGTGCATCAGCCCGCCCGGCAGCCACGACAGCCACTTGACGAGCGCGCCGTACATCTTCTCCGCGAGTCCCGAGCGCAACAGGATTTCGCCCAGCATGATGAACAACGGCAAAGACACCAGCAGGAACTCGTTGCTCGATGACCAGGCCACTTCACCGGCGGCTTTCGACAGCGGCAAGAAGCCGTAGAAGCGGTCGAGCAGCAGGCCGAGCACGCCGAGCGATGCCGCGACCGGGATCGCCAGCGCGATCAGCACCAGCAGCATCAGCAATGCAAAACCGATCATCGGGCGCCCTGCACCTCGGCGATGCCTGTGGCTGCGCGCGCGCTCTCGATCTCGCTTTGCGCGTCCTCTTCGGTCGAGCGCGCGCCGGCCCATCGGCCGACCGCAGCGAAGTCGCGCCGCAACAGTGCAAGCCCAACGCGCGCGATCACCAGCAGCAACGTCAGCGTGAACATCGCGTACCCGAGCCACCATAGGACCTGCGGCATCCACAGCGGCACCGCGAGCGACGAGTTGGAGCGCGCCCCACGGCTGAAGCTGCCGGCCATTACGTCCCAGCCGTACCACGCGACCACGCTGGCAAATGCCAACAGAGCCAATAACGCGACCAGGTCGAGGATCGCAGCCAGCGCCGCCGGCAAGTGGACATACAGCGCATCAACGCGCACGTTGCCGCGCACCAGCACAACGAACGCAAATGACCAGGCGGCTCCGATCGCGAATGCATAGCCCGACAGCTCGTCGGCGCCGCCGAGCGACACCGCGAACAACTTGCGCGCGATTACGTCGATCGACACGATGATCGCACCGGCTAGCAACAGAGCGCCGCCGCAACGCGCCGCCCAGCGCGCAACCACCGATGCGCGCCCGATCGCGCGGTCGAGGATCGCGTCCACGAAACTTGAACCGTGCGTTACTTCTTCACACTCACGTTGACGATCTTGCCCGCCGTCGCGTTGAAGTCCGATACGCACTGCGCCGAGCAGCGCGCGGCCCATTTCGGCAACATCGTGTCGTTCAGAATCTTGCTCAGCAGCGCGCGGTCGGCGTCGGTCGGCTGCACGATCTTCAGTTTGCCTTTCTGTCCAAGCGTGCACTTGTCGGTGCCAGCGTTGCACTCATAGCCCTGCTGCGTGAAGTTGGCGGCGGCGTCCCACACGTTCTTCTCGAGCTGCTTGACTTCGGTGCCGACGAAGTTGCGCACTTCCGGCTTGAAGTCCTGCCACGTCTTCAGATTGACCGCGTAGGCGATCTGGCCCCAACTGACCGGCATCGCCAGCAGATGAGTAGTGACCTCATGCCACTTCGCCACGTTGCCCGACAGCGTGCCGGTGATCGCGCAATCGACCGTCTTGTTCTGCAGCGCCGGCACCACCTCGCCGAACGCCATCGTGACCGGCGTACCGCCGAGCGCTTCGACCAGCTCCGATTGCGAACGCCCCGCCACGCGCACCTTCTTGCCCTTCACGTCGGCCAGTCCCTTCAATTCGCCGTTGCAGTAGAACACCTGCGCCGGATAGGTGCCGTAGCCCAGCAGCTGCACGTTAAACTTCTCGCGGTACAACTTTTCATACACCGGCCGCAGCGCATCGGTCACCTTGCGCGCGGTCTCAACGTCCGGCAGCAGGCCGGCAACGTCGATCATCTCGTTGGCAGGGTCGTCGGCGGCGAGGTAGGCGACGACGGTCGAGCCGATTTCCATCACACCCTGCCCCATCAGCCGCAGCACCTCGGGACCCTTCAACCCCATCTCGTTGAAGCCCTTGATCTCGGCGGTGACTGCGCCGTTGGATTTTTCCGCGAGATGCTTGGTCCAGAACGGCACTTCGTATTCCTTGTACTGCGGCAGGCTGGAGATCGAGCCCACGACGCGCAGGTGTGTTTTCGGCAGCGCCTGCGCGGAAACGTCGGCTGCTGCACCGAGAGTGACGGCGGTCGCGGCAACAAAACTAAGTGCGGTGAGTTTCATCGTAGGTTCTCCGATAGTCAAAGGGACGCAAGCTGTTCGTTCTTCAGATCCGTGACGAGCATGCAGCCGGGCGCGTGCGTGATGCAGAACTCGAGACGCGCTGCCATCGCCGCGGCCTGCGGCGTAACGCCACACGCCCAAAAAACAGGCATCTCACCCGTGCGCACGTCGATCGGATCACCAAAGTCCGGGTGCGCGAGATCGGCGATGCCAAGCGCTGCCGGATCGCCGATGTGTACGGGTGCGCCGTGCACGTTTGGAAAGCGCGACGTTATCTGCACGGCGCGCACGGCGTCGGCCGGCACCAGTGGGCGCATCGATACCACCAGCGGGCCATGGAATACGCCGGCGGGCGCAGTCTCAATATTTGTCTTGAACATCGCGACGTTGCCGCCGCACGCCAGATGGCGCAGCGGAACCCCGGCCGTGATCAATGCCTGCTCGAACGAAAACGAGCAGCCGATCGCGAACGTCACCAGATCGTCGCGCCAGAGCGACGAAATGTCGGTGGGCTCGTCTGCGAGTTCGCCGTGGCGCCATACACGATAGCGCGGCACGTCGGTGCGAATATCGAGATCGGAGCCAAGCGCCGGCAGATGCGGATCGCCCGCATCGGCCACCGCCAGCAGCGGGCACGGCTTCGGATTGCGTTGGCAATAGAGCAGGAAGTCGTAGGCGAGCGCGCGCGGCACGATCATCAAATTCGCCTGCACATGGTCCGGGGCGCTGCCGCCGGTGTGATCGCGCAGCCGCCTGGCGCGTGCGGCCAATCGGACTGCGCGGCCGCTCGCTAGATCGTCAGGCGTGATATCGGGAGCACCCATCTGTTCTGACTTCCAAAGTTCATGGCTGCCAAGCGGACGCAGCGTGCGCTGCCTTGATCGTACATGCTGCCGCCGAACCATCGTGGGCTATCGGCGCCGAGGCGCTTCGGCGTATGCTCGCGGCGCGCTGTGCGCCACCGCTCGTTGGTCGTACCGCATTGATTTTCCGGCAATCGTCAAGGGAACTCATGAAAAGTAATTCAATGCTCATCGCCGCCTGCGCCGCGGCACTCATCGTGGCCGCGCCGCACGCGACCGCGCAAACCAAGTGGGACCTGCCCGCGGGCTATCCGGCTGGCAATCCGCATACGCAGAACCTGACCCAGTTCGCAGCCGACGTGGCCAAAGCCACCGGTGACAAACTCACGATCACGGTGCATCCGAACGGTTCGCTGTTCAAGGCGCCCGAGATCAAGCGCGCGGTGCAGACCGGCCAGGCGCAGAT
>JBDUCU010000138.1:0-7027 GCA_040003315.1 Burkholderiaceae bacterium
CCGTGCGCAATCACCCATCGGCTCAGATAAGTGTGATGCCGTCGCAGCCCGATGTCGAGGCACACGGAGTGTTCGAACGCTGCAACCTGTGGATGCTCGAGCGCGCTCTGTCCTTCGGTGCCGACAAGGTGCGGTTCATATGCGTCTGGAACGGCGAAGGCGGCGACGGCCCGGGAGGTACAGCGCACATGCGCAAGGCGGTCAAGCAGCGAGGCGGCATCGAATACTGGATCGACACGCGCGGACTGTGCGGCCTGCCTTGACCGCGCCCGCGCAGTGCGGCTTGTGCCGGCACCGCCCGTCCACCTAACATCTGCACACCGTCAAATCGATGAGAAGGAACTCGATGCCCGACCTTCAACCCATTACCCTAGTCGATGCCACTGCGTTCGAGCGGCCCGAGTTCCAGCAGCGCTTAAACGACTTCCGCGTGTTTCTCGCGGAGGGCGACTCCTGGTTCAGTTACGGATCCACCAAGTTCCGCAACGTATTTACCTCGATGTCGATGCCTTATCCAGCTTGCTTGCTGAACATTTCCGAGCCCGGCGACACGCTGCGCAGAATGCACGAAACGACGCGCAATCGGGAGTTTTACTTTTATCTGCAGAACAAGGGCGGGCGCCGCTGGAACGCGATATTCCTTTCCGGCGGGGGAAACGATTTGATGGACGCGCTGTGGAACAAGGAGATGCAGCGCTCCGAGATTCTGGTGCGTCCGAACGATCCCGGCAGCATCGACCAGTCGAATCTGCGTTCGGTGATCAACGACGATGCGCTCGCCGCGCTGCTCAATTACCTCAAGGTCAACGTCGCGCAGATTGTGGTGCAAGGGCGAGATGGGTCGGGCAGCAACAGCAAAGACGTGCCGCTATTCATGCACACCTACGGTCTGCCGCAGCCGCGTAATGCGCCCGTGCGGCACGTCGGAGGAGGGCCGTGGCTCTTTCCTGCGTGCGTATGGCTCGGGATCGATCCGGCGCTTTGGCTGGATCTCAGTCGGATGCTGCTCGACGAGCTCGCCGACTGCATTCGGTCAATTGACCTGCCGAACTTCCACGTGATCGATACATTGAAGCTGACGACCACGCTGATACCGGCGGCACCCGGCACGACGGGAGATTCGAACGATTGGGACAACGAGATCCATCCCAATCGAAGCGGCTACAAAAAACTCGGCGTCACCTGGACCGAAGAACTCACCCGCCTGCTGCCTTGAGCGAGCCCTAGCGGCTTAGCATTGCACCACCTTAAATTCGACGCGCCGGTCGAGTGCGTCGCGCACGTCATCGGTTCCGGTGCCAACCAGTTTTTCGCGTGAGCCGACGCCACTTGCGATCATGCGCCCCCTGAGCTGCGGGGATTCGCGCTCAAGTCGGTTCTTGACATTCTCCGCACGCAGCACCGACAGCCGCTCGTTCAATGGCTCGGGCCCCGTCGCGCTGGTATGCCCGACGATTTGAAGACACGTACCGCCTGCGCTGGCGCCGTGCGCGATCTGACTGAGCCACATCG
The DNA here is from genome assembly GCA_040003315.1 of Burkholderiaceae bacterium. GTDB lineage: Bacteria > Pseudomonadota > Gammaproteobacteria > Burkholderiales > Burkholderiaceae_F > JACCZX01. The sequence continues at coordinate 1,513 of JBDUCU010000138.1, forward strand.
AATACGGCGCGCTCAATCGCGCATCGCTGACGAAATCAGTCGAGCCGGGCCGGAATAGAAACTTCACGCCGAGGCGCTTGTTCGCGAGTCCGAGCCGCACGACGTCTCCAAACGCACGCTCGGCTTCGGCGCGATGACCGAGCTTCCAGTTGGCGCTGTAAAGACCGTTGTGCACGCGCAGTTGGTCACCTTTCGGCGTCGAAACCGCACTTCGATACATATTGATCGCATCCTGATAGCGACCGCTGTCGAAAAGGTCGCTCGCCTCTGCAATCAACGAAGCCGCCAAAATTCCATCGAGGTACGCCGGATCGATTCGATCGCCTGGCTTGGTTCCCTGGCAGGTCTGCACGTAGGCGTCGACCGACGGTTCTTTGGTCCACGCCGGCGCCTCTTGCAGATGCGGTAGTGGCGTCAGGTTCACGCCTTCGATATTGGCGCGCGCCACACCCTTGGCGACGATCAAGCCTGATTTCAGGTCGGCCAGCGCGAGGCAGATGCGAAATGCATCGCGCTGGCCGCCAGTCTGATTCTTGAGGTCGATCGCGGTAAAAGTCCCGACCAGAACAATCGGCGCCTGTGTGACTGTTGCGCGAGAAAACGGCTGCGCGTTGAAACCCGGGTACCTCGCCCGCACCAGCGCCTGAATCTTTGTTTCCAGCGACTGCGTAGTGATGGTCTGTGTGTGCGATACGCCATCGACCAGCGGATCGATGACGAGCAGCCGCCGCGTGGGGGGCATCACCAGCGCCGTCGAAGCGGACGAAAACAAATTGTTGGCGGCCGCGAGCAGGGCGTCATCGAGCGGCAGCACCGGTGGCGGAGCCGGCGCGGGCGCTGCTGCTACAGGCGCAGGAACCGACGCGGGTGCCCTGGCCGCGGTGGTTGCGCCTACTGCGGGCTCGGGTGCGGTAAGCGTCTCACAGCCGGTGATCAGCATCGCCCAACATAAGCTCAACAGTGCAAGACGAAACCGTTTGTTGGCCGCCGTCGTTGCTTCGCCGACACTTGGCGCCGTCTTCATGATTGGCATTCCTTGCTGCGTAAAAGGTCGCGTTCGGTTGAAGTAATTTGTCCAGTCTGCTGAAACTTCTCATCGATCGCCAGACACCGGGACGATCGCGCCGGCTTGGGTGCCGGCTTGACCGTCGATTTTACGGGCGGCTTGGAATCAGGGACCGTGGGCGTCGGCCCGACCGCAATCGTAGTTCCGTTGACCGGTGTCGGGCCCACTGGGGCCGGCGTCGAATGAACCGCATCGCTGATCGGCGGTGTAGGCGATGGCACCAGCGCGGGCGTTGATTCCCGCGAGGGATCGAATGCGCCCATCGACCATGCGAGCACACCAACGGCCGTGGCAACGGCGACTCCGATGAACGGACCTCGATACGGTGCCGGGGGTTGCGTCAAACGCTGCCAAGCAGTCGATCCCGTTTCGATGCGTTCAACATTGGGTGCAGTCCCCGCGGCGGGAGCTGTAGGGCGCTCGGATCCAATCGTGCTGGACCCCGCTGACGCAGCCTTTTGCGGCACGACTGTGGTGGGAACCATTAGTTTGATCGGGCGCGAGCCGCCCGCGGGCGGTACCGGCGCCTTGACCAGCGCTGTCAAATCGGACAATAGATGCGCGATCCGCGAGTCGTCACGATCGCCGCTCCATCCGACGAGGTCGAACGTCTGTGTCTGCCGGAATTCCAGCGGCGGACGGACCTTGTCCAGCATCACCGGGACCAGCTTCTCGCTCTGCAACGCTTCGTACGCCTCGATGCGGACCCAGCGACTCTCTATCGACGTCGTGGTCCACAGTGCCACCAGACACCGTGCGCTATTCAGTTCGTCTTCCAGCACCTTCGGCCACAGCGTGCCGGCGCGCGTCTCCTGATCCCAGAAAACGTCCCATCCGTGATCTTCGAGCAAGCGCACGATCTGCTCCGCGCGCGCCTGGTCTTCACGCGAGTAGCTGACAAATAAATCGGCCATCGGATTCCTCCTGCACCCCTGCATTGCCGCTGCCATCAGCACAGCGACGATGCCGCGAACTGCCGTCAAGTGTAGGAGTGAACCGGGCAGGCGCCTACTGCATATTCACGCGCATGTGCGCTTGACGTCCACCGAGCAGACGTGGAACGCTGAGGATCGCGGCAAGCTACCCAATCCATCGTCATGTTCGGCCCCCGCCTCTTTGTCAGCTACCGTCGCGCCGATTCCGCAGCGAGCGCGCGCGCGCTATTCGAAGCGCTGAAGTCGCGCTTCGGCGCGCGCCGAGTGTTCCTCGATACGTCGGACATCCCGTACGGCGAGGACTTTCGGGAAGTCATCCGCAAGGAGATTGCGCGCAGCGACGTCGTGCTGGTCGTCATTGGCACGCAGTGGCTGAATGCATCGAACGACAAGGGCCCGCGGCTGCAGCAGCCCGACGACCCAGTGCGCTTCGAGATCGAGGCTGCGCTGTCGCCAAAGCGCCGCATCGTGCCGGTGCTGATCGACGGCGCCGTACCGCCGGCGGAATCTGCCTTGCCGGAGTCGATTCGCGCGCTGTCGGTGCTGGACATGGCTCCGCTGCGCAATGAAACGTTTGATATCGACTTCAACGCTCTCGTTAACCAGCTGTACGGGCGAATGCCGGATGACGTGGGTGACGAGCTCGACTTGTGGTACCGCATCAAGGCGATCGCGGTGGCCTGGCCGTTCGCGACGGCCGCGATCGCGCTGGTTACTCTGCTGGTGGCGTGGTCGGGCGCGCTCGACGTGTTGCACCTCGACACGCACGTGCAACGCTTGCTGCTCGCCGCGGAAGCTCCGAACGCCGGCGAGCCGGTGCTGCTGGTCGGGATCGACGCAGCCAGCGAGAGTGCGCTGAAGCGAGCATTCGGACCCGCCGATACCGCCGCTGCTTGGCGACGTGACCATGCGCGATTGATCGATCGCGCAGCTCGCGCCGGCGCGAGCGCAGTCGTGTTCGACATTTTCTTCGAGCGATCCACCGAAGCTGACGACGAACTGGCAGCGGCTGCGCGTCGTGCCGCCGGGTCGACGCCGCCGACGCGTGTCATCTTCGGCGCTCGCCAGCTCGAAGGCGAAGCACCCGACTTGCGCGTGCCGCTGCGCCAGGCAGGGCAATGGGGTTCGCTGTGTCTGATCGATCGCGGCGGCGGTGCGCTGTGGTCGACACCCATAGCAATCGCGCCGCGCGATGCAGTGCGATCGGGAGAGTTAACGACCGCGATGTATCCATCACTGGCGCTAGCTGCGCTCGTCGGTGAGCCGCTGCAGGCCGCCGATGTTTCGCGCCGCGTGCTGCAGTTTGACGGACCTCTGCGTGCAACCCCGGTACGCTTCAGCGGCGTCGAGCCGATTCGGCTTGATGGACGATGTCGAATTGCACGGGCGGGCGATGATCAGTTGACACTTCTGCTTCGTGTGGCGCCTGCCGGCCATTGGCGGGACCCTTCGCGCCAGGTGTCGTACGCAGACGCGCTCGATCCGATGCGAGTCGCAGACCAGCGCTTCAAAGACCGCGTGGTGCTGGTCGGTGCAACGGCGCTTCAAAAGCAGCACGACGATATTCATGTGGTTCGTGAAGGCATCGCGTCGCGCCAGGTATTCGGCGTCGAGCTGCAGGCCGACGCAATTGCAACGCTCGCGAGCGACCGAGTGCCGCGATTGCCGACTGTAGACCTGCAGCTTGTTACGACGCTGATGGCCAGTGTCGTCGGTGCCGCTGCCGCACTGCTGTTGTACCGCTGGCCGGCTTGGTGGCGACGCGCTGCGCTACTCGCGCTCGCACTCGCATGGGCGTTGATAGCGTGGGGGCTGGCTACGCGCGACATCATCCTGAACCCAGCGCATGATGTGATTGCAATGCTGTTGTCGTATCTTGCGTTACGCGCGGCACAATGGGCGGCGCAAACTTTTCATCGTCTGCGGAGGCCTTCGACGTGAACATCTCATCGATACAGCGACGCGGCTGGCTTGCATTGATCACGCTGATTCTGGCGCTGGTGGGCTGCGCAGCGGTGCGCGAAGCGGTGTTTCCACCGATTCAGCTATGGCAGATCGCCCGCGAAGTGCCCGGCGCCGATCCGCGCTGGCAGCGCTCGGAAGTCGGCGTGCGTGTATGGCGTGCAGGTCGCGAGATCGCAGTCCATCGCTCGATGGAGCTTTTGCCGGGTGACGAGCTTGAGACGGGCCCGAATGCGGCGGCCGTGATTCGCTTTCGCGAGGCAGGCGACACGGTCGTGCTCGAGCGATCGCGCGTGCGGGTCGGCTCGCTCGAAGTAATTTTCGGCCGGATGCTTGCGCTGTTACGAAATCAGTTCACCGTGTCCAGCGAGAACGTTGTCGCCGGAGTCGAAGGAACGCGCTTCTTGTTCGAGGTCGGGCCGGATCGCTCAGTCCGAGTGGCGGTCGCCGACGGCGCGGTGGTATGCCGCTCGCGGCAGAATGCCTGGCCACCAGTCCGCCTGCGCGCCAACGAACAGTTAGCGTCACGCTACCCCAACCGAGCACCGCCGTCGGTGGGCGCAGCCGACACACGCGAACTACGTACCTACGAACAGCTGTCGAAAGAAGTCAGTAACGCGCCCGAACATGGATGGTGCTGCCAAGATGGGCAAGTCGTCGCATCGTGGTCGAATCGATGCACCGGCAGCTTCGACACAGACCGCGCGGGCGCGCTGCGTCAATGTCGACCCGCGCCGCCACCTCCGCCGCCACCCGATCCGCTCGGCTGGTGTTGCCGCGACGGACAGGTCACGTCGTCGATCCGCAAGAGCCAGTGCAACGGCGCCTTTTACGATAACCAAGCTGCACTGGCTCAGAGTAATTGCCGAGCGGCCGGAATCCGATAGTTATAGGGCCACGCCGCGCTCAGTTACAGCGTCTTCAAATACTCGAGCAGGCTTTCTTTGTCTGCGGCCGGCAACGTCGTACCGAAAGCATGGCCGCCGTTGCCGTTGGCAAGCTGGCTTGTATTGAATCGCGTGCCGACGCGTTCGGCTTCGGCGCCCTGGGCGATAAAGCCCACGTTCTTCTGGTCGTAGAGGTCGTAACCGCGCCAGAACACCGCGGGTCGGTTGGCCGGCGGCTCAAGCAGGTCGCGCAACGTAGGCACCGATCCGTTGTGCAGGTACGGCGCTCGAACCCAGACCCCATCCAGAAACGGAGGGTTGTAGCCATCGAGCGGCGCTTCGACCAACCCCTTGCGCGTAATGCCCATGCTGCCGACGACCTTGTTTGCCGCGATCGCGTTGTCCTTGTTCCAGGTATCCATGCGGCCGCGATCCGTGTCGACACCGGCGAGCGCCATCCGGCGGCCGGTCTTGTCGCTGGCGTGGCAGCTCGCGCATTGCTTGTCGAACACAGTCTTGCCTGCTTCGGCGCGCGCAGTGTCGACCGCAAACGGATACTTCGGCGCTGGCTTGTTGCTCAGGTAGTCCTGCAGCCACTTGATGTGGCCTAGAAATTCATCATTGCTCTTGGGCGGTGCGCCGATTACGCCAAGCGCGGCGAGGAC
>JBDUCU010000139.1:0-6909 GCA_040003315.1 Burkholderiaceae bacterium
GATACCGCCCTTGCCGTCCGGGCCCACGCAATTGAGCGCCTTGGCAAGAATCCGCGCCAACGTCGTTTTACCGACGCCACGCGTGCCGGTGAACAGATACGCATGATGCAAACGGTTCTCGGTCAATGCGTTGGTCAAGGCTCTGACAACGTGTTCCTGCCCAACCAGCGTGGAGAAGTCACGCGGCCGATACTTACGTGCCAGTACCTGATAGGACATGCGGCGATTTTAAGGCGGTGGCGCCGCCGTCTTCGCAAAGCGCGATAAGGCATCGCCGGTGAGCCGGAAAATGCGCCAGTCCGACAGCATCGTTGCTCCAATGGATTGATAGAAATCGATTGCGGGCTGGTTCCAGTCGAGCACCGCCCACTCGAATCGTCCGCAACCCCGCTCGAGTGCGGTTTGCGCACAGTGCCGGATCAACGCCTTGCCATAACCGCGTCCGCGCGACTTCGGAATGACGAACAAATCCTCGAGGTACAGCCCGCGACGTGCCAGGAACGTCGAATAGTTGTGAAAGTAGAGCGCGAAGCCGACTGCGCGTTCGCCTTCCCATCCAAGCACTGCTTCGATCACCGGCCTCGGGCCGAAAAGCTCGAACGCAAGATCCTCGCTGCTGCCAACTACATGATGCGCGAGTCGCTCGTAGTCGGCCAGATCACGAATCAGAGCGTGCAGAACCCCGACATCGCTCGCGCGTGCAAATCTAATCTCGAAATTCATGCGTGCAGATTACAGCCGTGCCGTGCCGTTGCACCGGCTGGGTATCATCCGTGTCGGCGGGCCCCCTCGCACTGAGGCGCCGTGAACCTGGTCAGGTCGGGAACGAAGCAGCCACAGCGGAGTGCCACAGGTGCCGAGGTCAAGGCTCGCCTTTTCACGCCCAGCGGGGTCAGTCATCGTTCGACCACTCGCGCCAGCCTGGAACCAGAGGGAAATACAGTCCAAGCCGTCGTGGACCGGTAAACGCCGCCGCATAGTCTTCGAGCTGCTGGCGATAACGCAATTGCTCGCGATCGAGAAACGCTGCCGCGTCGGTGCCCTCGTGCATGCCGGTCTTGTAGTCAATGATGCAGCGGCAGCCGCGCTCGTCGACGAACGTGCGATCGAGTGCGATGCGACTGACCACACCATCGATGCGCAACGTGAGCTGCAGCTCGCTTCGTGCCTCTGTATGCGGGCCTAGGAGCCAGCGTGCCTTCGGATCGTCCAGCGCGCTCGTCAAGGCGTGCTCAACCCGGCGCGCTGCACTTCGCAGCTCGTCACCGCTGACTCCTACCGCGGCAAGCTCTCGCGCAATGCCCGGCCCGATCGAACGCACCCGTTCCGCTGTCCATCCTTCGAGGGCATCATCGGCAATGCGCTGCAGCCATCGATGAACCACGATGCCGATGCGGCGCGCAGTCTGCCCGGCCCACGAAAACTCAATCGCAGGCTGCACGCGCACCGGCATCACGTCAGCCGACCACTTGATCGACGGCGGTGCGATCGGCGGTGTCCAACCGCTCGGGAGTCGCCGCAGCGATTGATCGTATGCAGGCATGCTCGCCCTTGACCTGGTGTCGACGGCGGTTGGCGTCGCGTTGTAGGCTCTCCACTGTTGATTGCAGTCGTGCCCAATCGCGAGCCAGAGCCGCGACAGCAGCGATTGCTGCGGCGGTGCGCGCACTTCGCCGTTCTGGGTCGCTACCTGAGCGAGCCATGTCAACCCTTTGCGTGCGCGGGTCGCGGCGACATACAGCAGTCTTTCGTCTTCATGCGCCTGCCGCTCCGCGTGCAGCCATGCAATCCAGCGATAGATCGAATCGGGCGTCTTGCCTGCATCCGAAGAGTCGATCGGACTCAGCAGCAGCTCGTCCCCACCCACCTCGGCGGGCCGCTCCAACCACAGCAGCAATTGGGGCACATCGGAGCGCGGTACACGGTCCAGCGCGGGGACGATCACATGATCGAACTCCAGGCCCTTCGCGCGATGAATCGTCATCACCTGCAGATTCGACTCGGACTTCACGTCGACGGTCGCATACAAGCGCGACAAAGACGTCTCGAACCGGTGCCGATCAAATCCTCCGGCTTCGCCCTCGTGCTCGACGAGATGTGCAAAAAAGGCGCTGGCATCAGCGGCGTCGGCTGTTGCGGCGACGCACGCTGGACCGCCCAGCAGTCGCCAGGTGTCGCGCACTCGTTGTGCCAGCGGCGCACGACCCCGCAGCTCGATCGCGCGCACCAACACGGGCAGCACGCGCGCCAATCGCTCTCGACCGTCTGGCGAGAGCCGCGATTGCCTGACGGGATCACGCAACAGCTGCCACACGGTAGCGTCCGGCGCGCCTTCTGCGAGTGCGCAGAGATCGGCCAGCGTCAGCCCGCACCACGGCGCACGAAGAATTGCAAGCCACGCGACGCGATCCGCAAGATGCTCGAGCGCGCGCGTCAATGCGAGCAAGTCGCCGATCAGCGGACGCGTGGACAAAGGATCCAGCTCAACTGCGGTGAAGGGAACTTGTGCTCTGCGCAATGCCGGCGCGATATAGGTCAGGTGCGGCCTCGATCGAACCAGCAGCGCAATCGAAGCGGCTGGGTCCTGAGCCTGGATGCTTCGTACGACGTTGACAACGCGCGCAGCTTCGTCGGTGGGCGGCGAGTCGAACAGCGCATGAAAATGTACTCGGAGCGAACCCTGGTCACCGCCGAGCCGCGCTCTGCCCGCGACCGAAGGCTCGAACGCAACTGCACCGGTTGCAATGTCGTTAATCGCAGGAAGAATTTGTGCAAACGCAGTGTTGACCCAATTGACCAGCGCTGAGTGCGAGCGAAAGTTGCGCGCGAGCTGCAGCGGTTGCAGACGCGTGGCGCCAATGCCGCGATTCCATGCTCGCAAGAACAGCCCGACCTCCGCTTCGCGAAAACGGTAGATCGATTGCATCGGATCGCCGACCACGAATATCGTGCGCCCGTCGCCGTCCTGCCACTGAGCGATCAGTCGCTCGATCAACTCGAACTGCGTAATCGAAGTGTCCTGAAACTCGTCGATCAACAAATGTCTGATGCGCGCGTCCATCGCGTGCGCCAGCTCGCTCGCGGCGCCGGGCTCACCCAGCGCGGTGACCGCGGCCCGCGTCAGCTGGACGAAGTCGGTCCGGCCGTCATCCCCAAATACCAGCATCAGTTCCGCAGCAGCACGTGGCAGCAATGCGACGATCGACTCGAGTACTTCCCACTGCGAGTCGGAAAATTGCGGCGCTGGAAGCTCGCGCAGCCCATGCAGTGCGAAGCGAAGTTCATTGTCGGCTCGCAGCGCATCGATCAGCGCGCGGTGCCGGTGCTTGAAGGGTCTTCCGTCCGCGGTGGCAGGAAAACCGAGCGTCTTGTCGATCTTCGCGCGCCACTCACCTTCTTTGGTCAGCAGCAGCCCAGCAAGCCCGCACCACGCGTCGAGCCGCTGGTGACTTGCGTGCGGCAAACCGTCCAGATCCGCGCACGGCGAAACGATTGAATCAGCGTCAGTGTTGGCGGCCGCGTATCGCGCGAGCGCCACGAGCTCATCGGCGTATGCGGACGGCAGTCGGCGACAGATCCGAGCGATCTGTTCCGAGCACGCGTTGCGCAGCGGCGCCTCAAGCGCAGGACGATCGAGGTGTCCAATATGGCGCAACCACTGATCGCGCTTTTCGAGCATCCCACTGAATAGTCGATGCAGGCGCGACAAGTCGTTATCAAGATGGGTCAGCAGTCGCGCAATGTGCCGGGCGGCGTCGCGGTCGCTCTCCTGCTGGCTATCGATCAGACCGAGTGTCGCGCGCGCAGCCCGCTCGTACATCGCATCGGCGCGCTCGGTGACCTCGCCAACTGCGCCGAAGCGCATCGCGATCGGGAGCTGCTGCGCAAGCCAATGCGCCAGCGCGTCTATAGTCTGCACCCGCAGCCGCGCCGGGTTCGACCCAAGCTCCCATCCGAGCTCGCGATCGCGCTGGAGCACTCGCCGCGCCAGTCGCAGTGTCGTCGCCTGATGCGCTTCGTCGTCATCCAATGCAACCTCCGCAGGCTCTGTCGCGGCGCGTTCAAGTGCCGCGATCAATCGATCCTTCATCTCGGATGCAGCCTTGCGCGTGAAGGTGACGGCGACGATTTCCTCCGGCGTGTCGACAGTTGCCAGCAGGGCGAGGACTCGCTGCGTCAGTAGCTCGGTCTTGCCAGACCCGGCGGGTGCGCGCACGATGAAGCTGCGCGCGGTATCGAGTGCGTCGGCACGAGCGGCCGCATCGCTGCGAAGCAGCTCGGCCTCAGGTGATGCCTGCTCGGCGCGCGGCATCGATTCATTCATAGGGCGATCCCTGCGTCGGCTGCGCTGTCGACCTCGACCACGTCAACAACACCCCCGCGTTCGTTGACACGGCACAAAGTCGCAAGCTCGCAGTAGCGACACGTCTGTGCGCCGCGCTTCGGCTCGACAGCGGCTCGTCCCTCGCCAAACTCGGTTGCAATGCGTTCGAGCACGGCGGACCAGTGGCTGACCAAAGCCGGCCAGCTGGCGAATCGGGCTGACCACTGCATGCTTCTTCCAGGCAGCGTCGACGGATCGGCGGCCAGCCCGGTCATGCCGAGATCGCCGGCTCTTACTCTGGCGAAGGAGATCGCGCGCGCATCGGGCTCCAGCGCAACCAGATACAAAGGCAACTGCGGTTCGTCGGGCCGCTCGTCGAGCCAGGTCCCGGGGATCGGCACACCGGTCTTGTAGTCAATCACAAGGCGCGCGCCGTCGAGCAGCTCGTCGATGCGGTCGGGGCGCGCCGTAAACGTCAGCGGCCCCACTTGCGCCGCTCGAGCTTCTTCGACCGAGACAACGCGAAAGCCCGATCGCTTGCCGAGCTCGTACTGCAGCCATTGTTCGGCCACGCGAACCAGTCGCGCGGACTCGAGTTGTGCCAGCGCGCCCAGGCGCACCCCGCTGCGTCGGCGCAGCCGCGACAGAGCTGCATCGGCCGCGGCTACGAGCAACGTATGTCGCTGCTGCAGCGACAGCGTCACCAGCGCCTCGTGCGTAGCTGGCGCCATCTCGCGCCAGAAGTGCGCAAGGACATCATGCACCAGCTGACCGCGCTCGCTCGCAGAGAAGCCATCGACGGCGAGCTCGAGCCCCCTTGCGTCGAGACGATGTGTCGCGAACGCGCGAAACGCACATGCAGATTGATCCTTCAGAATCGCTGCGCCTCCTCTGATGACCGTCGGCACCCACACAGGGGCAGTGGCATCGCGCTGTGACTGCAGTGCGATCGGTCGCACCGAGTCGGTGAAGCGCGCAGCGCGCGACCCGAACTCATACGCGGGAAACGATGCGATCAGCGCGCTCGGACCGACCTTTCGATCGCCATCGCGCGTTGCATGACTGACGATCACCTCAGGCGCGGCCGTAACGAAGCGGAGCAATTGCTGACGCGCGCGTGCCAGTTCGATCGACGCGCTGGCGCCGGGCATGCCAACTGCGCGCTGCAGCTCGACGGGCAACAATGGGTGCGGATGCGCGGGCCCCGGCCACGCGTCGGCTGTCAGCCCCACGATCCACAAATGATCGAAGTCCAATCCATTGGCTTCGAGCATTCCCAGCACCTGAACCGGCGGCATGCCGCCGTCGGGCTGGAATGTGGTTTGTCGCGCCAGATGCTCGAGTTTCGCGACCGCCTGGACCGGTGTCAGGCGAGCGACGACACGATCGAGCGCGGCAAATTCCGCCAGCAACTCGTGCCAACGGCGCAGTGCCTGATACTCGCTCGAGTCGAGAGACGGTCCAGCGGCGCCCGCTGCAGTGAGCAGATTCAACGCGTGCGTAATCGCGATCGCCCACTCGGACGGCCTTCGCGAACGACGACCCTGCGACTGTGCCCAGCGACGCGCGGAACGCAAGTGATTCAACAGCAGCGGCGTACCTAGGCTGGATTCGAGCGCGGCGCGCTCGGCCGCATCGACCACGGCATCGAGTGCGATCCGTCGTTGCGCGCGCACGCGCAGCCTTGCGTCGAGCATGTCACGCGCGTCGCGTTCGCTGACTGCGTCGGCCAGATAAGGCGCTCGAAGCACGCTGCTCGCTTCTTCGAAGCTGACTTCACCAAGCAGCAGACGAATCGCCCGCAGCATGAATGCGACCAGTGGAACGGCGCCGAGCGCGCCACCCAGTGAAACGGTATAGGGTCGTCCGCAAGCTGAATCAAGAAGTCGGTCGGGCAGCAGCGCATCGTCGAGCGCCGCGGTCACAGCGCCGCGCCGCACTTCGAGGTTCGGCACCACAACCCCGATGCGAGCGTGTTGATTCGCCCCGAGGCGAGCAGCAACCCAGTCGGCCATGCGCGCGGTCTCGTCGTTTTGGTCGAGGCACGCCGCGCGCAGCGGCGTTGCAATGTGCGGCGCCGGTTCCAACCGCTCGCACGCGGCGCCGCGCGCGACCAGCGCGTCAATCAGCGCCTGCTGTTGCGCCGAAGTCTCGTTGAAGCCGGCCAATACAATCGTCGGCGGAGGATCGATCGCACCGCTGGCCAAGTATTTGCGCACGACATCGGGCAGTCTCGCCAAGTCCGTTGCATCGAGCGCATCGACCCGCCTTCCATACTCCCCCGCCCACTCTGCAAAAATTCGAGCGTCGGCGCCCGGCGCGTCGGTCGCCGCATAACGCCGCAAGCGCGACGCGATGCCCCAGTGATGCGCAAGGGACCATGCGCTGGCGGCGAGCTGCGCCGCAGCCGACGACGAAAGCAATCCGAGCTCGTTGTCGGCAACAATCGATTCCCAGATTGCGCGCTCCTGCGGCGCAGTCAAAGGCACGCGAACACCCGTGAGTTCTGGATCGTGCTGCGCACTATCGTGCAGCTTCGCAACGAACGCCGCGAACGGCAGGATTTGCGGGGTTTCCCATACCCG
>JBDUCU010000140.1:0-6880 GCA_040003315.1 Burkholderiaceae bacterium
CCTCGCGCAGCAGAGCTAGCGCGAGGCCCAGTGGTACGCCTCCAACAATGGCGACGGCCGAGATCCAGGCCGTCGTCCAAGCCCCGAGAAGCAGCGCATGGATCGCTGCTTCATTCACGTGGCTGCCCTATGTGCAGGCAGTTCCGCCGGCCAATTGGTTCATTCGATTCCCGCTAGCTTCTTGTACTGACCAAAGCTCCTGATCGGCTCTTTCGGCAGATCGGGGAAGGCAGTGCCGAACCACTTCGTCTGCAGCTCAGCAAGCTTGCCGGTCGTGCGCAGATGCGCGACGAACTCGTTCAAATAGTTCAGCAGATCGTCGTTACCCTTCGGCACCGGCCACGCATGGAATCCGGCGCCCGAAACAGGCTGACCAATCGCAAAAACATTGCCGCGCTGCTTGACGAGCGCGGTGGCGTTGATGATGCCGTTCACGACATAGTCGATACGGCTGTTCTCCAGATCCTTGTAGGCCTCTGGATAGGAGGTGTACTCGACCACCTTGCCGAGCTTGCCGCCGGTTTTCTTCAGCATGGCGTCGAGCTCGGGCAGGCGCGAGAGCAGCACGCTGCCGGCCTGCACGCCGACGGTCAGGCCGTTCAAATCCTTCACCGACTTGATGCGGTTGTCATTGGCGCGCTTGATGTAGTAGTGCGTGGCACCGGCAATTGGAGCCACGAAGTTAAACACGTTCAGGCGTTCCTCGCTGACGATCGAGCCGGTGATCGCCGTATCGTATTTGCCGGTCGAGACGGCGGCGAGCAGTCCGGTCCAGGGCAGGATCTCCTGACGGATCTCGAACTTTGCATATTTCTTCAGCTCGACAATGATGTCGTGATGGAAGCCCTTGGGCTTGCCGCCTTCGATGAACTCGAAAGGCGCGTAGTCGTCCTCGGTGGCGACCGTCATATAGCCACGCGCCTGGATCTCCTTCAGCGAAGCGGCCTTGGCGGCAACCGGAATGAGAGTCAACGCAAGCAGGCCGATACCAAGCGCGACACGCCGGGTCATCGGCGATGAAACAAAACGTACCGACATATAAACCCTCCCCACTGGATCGAAACGGCAGGCGCCGGCGGCGCCGGTGTTCCGCATTTTGTACTCTAAGCTATTGTGTGGAAACCTGCTCCACGAAAATTGTCTTGGGACGCAAGTCCGCGCCATTGGTAGGCACGATGTCCATTGGACAGGCAGAGATTACAAGGACAAGGTCCATCAAAGCGCGCAGCGTGACGGAGTCGCCGCGCTTGGCGATCGGCGCCTCGATGACGAGCGCGCCGTCGGGGCCGATCGCTACGTTCTCGAACAGATTCACGGGGCTCGGAATCGCCGGCGGTTTCAGGCCAAGCTCGGCCAACGCCTCGACCGTGTTCGCAACACAGTTGCGGTGCGGGGCAGCATGCCCGAGCAGCGTATAGCGCATCTGGTCGCAAGCCGAGAGCAGCAGGTCATGACGGCCGGGCGAGGTATCCGACTCGAAAGCCAGCATTGGCCGACGCCGGTTTGAATAGAACGCTTCGCCGACGACGGGCGTAAGGCGCTGCACACAGGAACGCGTATGCGCGGTGGAAAGATATTCGCCGAGTTCAGGCAGCGCGAAGGCGAACATATCCGCGACCTGCGGGCCTTCCGCGAGGCCAATCCGGACCTGCTCGCCCGATGCAAGGCGGAATCCCTTGCCATGTCCTGCCGGAACGAGGGTCTCGCGGGTTGTCATCGCGTCCTCAATGTTGCGCAATGTTTGCATGTCCGACCAACCCGGGTCTCCCCGTCGACACCTTGGTTCAACAACTCGAGGCCGTTAGGTGCAGTGATTGTTCTTGGCATGTTCATTCTCATCATGGGCGTCACCGGATCCGGCAAGACCACTATTGGCAAGACGCTGTCGGCGGCGCTGGGTTGGCCCTTCTACGATGCCGCCGACTTCCATTCTCCGGAAAATATCCGCAAGATGGCGTCCGGCGTCCCCCTTACCGACGAAGATCGGGGGCCTTGGTTGAAGCAATTACGCGGGCTCATCTGTCACCGCAATGAGCGAGGAGGGAAAGTCCTCGCCTGCTCAGCCCTCCAGGGTGCCTACCGTACGGTCCTCATGCAGATGCCAATGTCGCCGTTGTCCACCTGAAGGCACATCGCGACCTCATTCGATCAAGGCTCGATAGCCGACATGGTCACTCATGCCGCAGAGTCTGATTGAAAGTCAGTTCCTTGATCTAGAGAAACCCGAAGAATGCATCATCATCGATGCCGCGTTGCCCGCGGAGCAAGCAGTCGAGGCGATCCGCTCCCAGTTCGGGAGATAGTGAGGTGGATGCTCACCAACTAGCCGAGTACGGCAGATCCTCAGGACGGGCGCGCCGAAAAACGCCAATCAAACTGCAAGCCTTAATTTAACCGTGCGCCCTCCTCGCGCAGCAAGCGTTACCAGCATGTCGAGGCTGAACTTGTCGTGTTTACCGCGCACCAGATCCGATACGCGCGACTGCGTGACACCCAGTTCCTGTGCAGCCTGCACTTGAGTCCAGCCTTTGGCCGCAATCAACTTGCGCAACGCTAGCATCAGCTCGGCGCGCAACGTCAAGACAGCGACCTCATCGGGCGGGAACCCGAGGTCGACAAACACGTTGCCGGACGACTTAGTGAACTTGGATTTCATTTCTGCGCAATCTCTCCGTATCGCCTTGCTCCCAACTCAAGATCGGATCGTGCCGTCGGTTGCGTTTTCTTCCGAAAGGCGTGCAACACATAAACCGCTTCCGCAACTTGGCCACGTAAAGCACGCGCCACGCTCCGCCGACATGAATTCGAATCTCACGTACACCGACACCGACATTGTTCATCGGCTTCCAATCCGATGGAGCAAGTCCGTTTTGAACTTGCCACAGTTCGAAACCGGCGGCGCGCTTCACTTCTGTCGGAAACCGCGACAGGTCATCCAAACTAGTTCCAATGAAGCGAAGTTCCTTCATCGTTGAACAGTATCTATCTAATTAGATAAACAGTCAACGGCCGGAATGCGTGCAATGATCACTAAACTCGGCAAACTAAGCGAGAGCAGCAATGGTTCCCAAGTATCTAGTGGACGCAGCCGAAGACGTCGACAAGGCCCTACGCGCCAAGGGTGCTGAGCGGTATCTTGCAGTTGCACGAGCTCTGGCGAGTAGCTGCGACGCATTGAAGTCGTTGGCCGAGGACCTTGAGCGGCACGACTCCAAGACTTCATCGGCGTTCGAACACCTGCGAACGCTGCAGCAGCGCAAGCTCGATGAATATCGAGATGGATTCAACGAGCTGCTGTACCGCCTTGCGGAGTTTGAAAGATCGGTGCTCGCTTCCGCCGGAGTTTCACCTCAGTTGATCGACAACATTCTGAACGACTCGCAGGCGCTGGTCGTGAGTCCGAATGCTTCGATCCCGAGTCCGAAGGAGCTTGCAAGCGAGCTGCGTGGATCCGACCTCGTTCATGCGGTTTGCAAGGAAAAAGATCGCCTCGAATCCTCTCAGCAATCGGAAAACTTACTGAAGCGGTCTGCAGACGTGCTTATCGGAACTGTGACTGCGGTCGCGAACGGTTCTGTCGATGCCGCGCTGACAGCTTCCGGGATGACCGTTCCCGGGGTCATCACAATCCTGTCCGGCCACTGGGGAGTCGAACGGATCAAGCGAGGGTTCAAGGGCAAGCAGTAGGGGGTGTGGTGCGAATGAGGCGGCAGACCGCCTGTGCTACCGCATCGTCTGCCGTGCTACTGAACGAGTCGCCGTAGCCGCTTGAAACTCTCGGGCTCCCAGCGACGCAAGGCAAGCATCAGCCCGATTCCTCGCCTCTGCTCAAGAGGCGCAGCGGTTGATTCCTCGTGAAGTGCGGCCATCCGAGTACGCAGCCTGCGCAGCTCGTGCTGCAGTTGCGCCAGCGCCGACTCAGTCACTAGGCCCTGCGCAAACTCGAGCGTCTCATCGGCCTGGCTGAAGCGGCTCCCAAGGAACTCGCTAAGTGCGTGATCCATGAAGTATCGCCGGATCGGCCCGTCGGGAAGCCAATCAAAGTCACGAGCCACAAGCGGGCGGATCCGATCACCCGGAAGCAATTCGATCACTCCCATGCGATCGAGGACGAGGAGATACTTCAGACACTCGGCTCTCGTGAGTCGGTACTCAGCGGTAATTTCCGCCGCGGTCCAGCGGTTGAATGAGCACACCGCCACCAGGAGAAGCCTTTGGTCGCCGACCAGCTTCGCCTCCTGTTCGCGCTTCAGCTCGCGAAGCGGGGGCAGCGCGGACGCTGATTCGGCCAGCAGCTCAGCGAGCGTGAAGCCGAGTAAGTGGGCTAATCGCGCCAACCGTTGCACGGTAAAGCTCTGTTGCGCGAACACCCGTTTGACACTCGCCTCTGACAGCTTCAACGCCGCTGCGACGTCGCGATAGGTCAGCCCTTGCGCCTTGAGATGCCGTTTTAGGGTCGCTACGGTTTTGGGACACCTCGTTCATCGTTTCGTATCGCCTTTCGATACTTGACAGCGCAATTTAACGTACTGCGCACACATTTGGTTGCGTGTACGGCTACCCAGCCCTAGATTGGTCCGACATAAATTGAGAGTAGATGATGTTCGCAGGTCCGATGAGCGGCACTGACGGTGATGTCCCCCGCCCTATCCGGGTGCTTGCAGGCCAGACGGAGATTGGGGATTTAGTCTTTATCCGAGTGCGCGCAGCAGTATTCATGCAGGTTGCGGAGGCGACCGGCTCGTGGACAAACCATGTCGGCGTTGTGATTGACGCTGAGTCCGCGTTGATTGCGGAGAGCAAATTCCCGCTGTCGGGCACCACGACTCTGACGCGCTTTGTCCGCCGCTCGGCCGGCGGCCGCGTCGCCGTTGCCCGCCTGCGACGGGGACTTAACCCGATGCAGCAACGTCGGGTCGTCGAGGCAGCGAATCGACGCAGCGGCAGCGTTTACGACACCGGCTTCAACCTTGACTCGCGGCGTCAGTTCTGTTCCAGATACGCGCGTGAGGTGCTAGCCGAAGCCACTGGCAAGCACCTGGGAGAAATTCAGACGTTCACCGACCTCTTGCAGCACCACCGAGATGCCGCGCTCTGGTTCTGGCAGCTCTGGTACTTCGGTCGTATTCCCTGGCATCGCGAAACGGTGACACCGGCGAGCCTCCTGCAGAGCCCGGAGGTTGAAATCGTGTTCGACGGACATGCATCATTGGATGGCCGTGACCTCATCGACAGGCCTTAGCGGTGGCATAGGCCACAGGAGCGATAGCGGTGCTTACAACAATCTTTGTCGTATTCGCTTTCTGTTTTGTTCTCGAGCGTCTGGTGCCGGGATGGCCGTTGCCAACGGTGCGGACCTGGCCGCTTCGAGTCTTGGTCGTCAACGGAGTTCAACTGTGCGTTGTGCTGCTGGCGGGATTACGTGGGAGCACTGGTTGTCTTCAACGTCTGTGTTCCATTTGTCTGAACATGTGTCCGCGACGGTCGGCGGCCTGATTTCCTATTTCATCGCAACGTTCGTTTTCTACTGGTGGCACCGCTGGCGCCATGAATACCGTTTGCTGTGGCGAGGCTTCCATCAGATTCACCATAGTCCGCAGCGCCTGGAAGTCGTCACATCGTTCTATAAGCACCCCGGCGAGATGATCGTCAACTCACTCATCGGCAGTGCGCTTGTCTACACGCTCCTCGGTTTGTCTCTCGAGGCGGGCGCGATCTACACGATGTGCACGGCGCTCGGAGAATTCTTCTATCACACCAACATCAAGACGCCGCGCTGGGTTGGCTTGTTCTTTCAGCGTCCCGAAATGCACCGCATCCATCACCAGCACGACCGCCACAAGAACAACTATGGCGACGTCACGTGGTGGGACATGCTCTTCGGAACCTATGAGAATCCGAAAGAGTGGGTTCATACCTGTGGCTTCGATGCGTCCAAGGAGGAGCGGTTGCTCGCGATGCTCGCGTACAGGGATGTGCACGAATCCTCATCCATTAGTGAACGTGGTTCTTAGCGTCGAGTGCGCAGAGAACTGGATCAGATAAATCGACATGCGCGAAGCTATCGAGTAATTCGTGCGCAAGCGATAAAGCCTCCATTCGGTCCGTGCGTGCGTCGGGAACGCGCGTCCCGCATTCGCAATCTTCAGCGAATGCGTCGTTCGTTGAACATGCGCGCGCCGACTTCCTCTTCAAGCCGCGCTCGCCTCCCTGCGCCAAGGTGGCGAGCGATGCGCCCGTCAGGGGCAGATATACCCGCTGCCGATGGGATTTTTGAAACAACCAACCGACTCGGGTAGCAGCTGCTTTGGCAGCCACAGCACGACCTCGGGGAAGAAGATGCAGAAGAGGATCGTCGCTAGGAACACGACGTAGATGGGAAACGAGGCGAACATGGCTCGTCCGAAACGCACGCCAATGAACTTCGACGCCATCAGCAGCGCAATCCCGTACGGCGGCGTGATCAGTCCAAACGCGAGGGTCAGGATGATTACCACGCCCATGTGAACCGGATTGATGTCGGAGCTGTGAGTAAGCTCGGTGATGATCGGCATGAAGATGATGATGGCCGGGATGGCGTCGATGAAGTCGCCCACGATGATGAACAGGACCACCAGCAGCAGCATGATCATGAACGGGTCGTTGCCTGCGGCAGCGGTGATCCAGCCGGAGACCACCGCTGGCCCACGCAGATAGGCGAGCATCCAGCCGAAGGCCGAAGCCGCGGCGATGGTGATGAGTGGAATCGAGTACAGCAACCCAGTCATCGCCATGTCGTGCGGCAATTGCCTCAAGTAGCGGCGGTTGAGCAGCGGAATCGCGACGAACAGGATGTACGCCACGGCGACGACGCCGGCCTCGGTCGGCGTAAAAAAGCCCG
>JBDUCU010000038.1:0-22886 GCA_040003315.1 Burkholderiaceae bacterium
ATCGGCGGCGACATGTCGTTGATGCTGACCAGCTGGAATGAAGGGATCCGTCCGTGGCAATTCAATCTGGGAGGTGGATCGGGCGAGGAGCCTGTCATCGCGCACACGGTATTCGACCGCGCGCTGTTTCGAGCCGGCGAAACCGTATCGATGAAACATGTGATTCGGCGTCGAACCGGCACCGGGTTCGCCGCGGTGGATGCCCGCACGCTGCCGCGCCAGATGCAAATCGTTCATTCGGGCAGCGGCCAGCGCTTCGAGTTGCCGATCACGTGGACCGACGGCGCGGCTGTTAACACGTGGGCCATTCCGAAGGACGCAAAGCTCGGCGAGTACACGACGCTGTTGATCGTTCCCGAGCGCGGGCGCAATCTGCGACTGCACAGCGGCTCGCTGCGCGTCGAGCAGTTCCGCGTGCCGTTGATGAAGGCGGTGCTGAAGCCGCCGGCTGAGGCGGTCGTCAACGCGAGCCAAGTTGCAATCGACGCCCAGTTGAGCTACTTGTCGGGAGGTCCAGCCGCCGGTGCGCCGGTCAAATTCCGCAGCCGGATTGTGCCGAGCTCGCAATCGTTTGCGGACTATGACGAATTCAGCTTCGGCGGGGCGGTGCCGAAAGTCGGAATCGAGGCTGAGGCGCCCTACGACGAGTCAGCACCCGATGAGCCCGAGGCCACCGGCGCCGGCGCGCGCGTGCAGAACGTCTCGCTCGATGCCAATGGCGGCGCCCGCGTCGTGTTCGACAAGCTGTCTGCTGCCGACAAGACGCAGCAAACACGCGCGCTTGAAGTCGAGATGGAATATGCCGACCCGAACGGCCAGATACTGACGGCGTTTACGCAGACTCTGCTGACGCCATCGGCTTTGGTGATTGGCCTCGCACCCGATGGCAGCTTCTTCAAGCGCGATTCATTGCGCTTCAAAGCATTGGTGGTGGACAATGCCGGCAAGCCGCAAGCGGGCAAGGAAGTCAGCGTTGAGGCTTACAGCCGCACCCGCTTTGCGTACCGCAAACGGCTGCTCGGCGGCTTCTATGCCTACGAGCAAACGGTCGAGATCAAGCGGTTGAAGCAAGTGTGTCGCGGCACCAGCGATGTACGCGGATTGGTGTTGTGCTCCGGCGCGGCGCCGGCGGCCGGCGACTTGATTCTGGTTGCTCGGGCCGAAGATGGGCAGGGCAACGCCGCGATCGCAGCGCGTGATGTTTACGTTGCCGGACAGGATGACGATTGGTTCGAAGCGGGGCAAAGCGATCGCATCGATCTGATTGCCGACAAGCGATCTTATGAACCCGGCGAGACGGCGCGCTACGAAGTGCGTATGCCCTACCGCACCGCGACCGCGCTGATAACGGTAGAGCGCGAAGGCGTGCTTGAATCGCGCGTCGTGACGGTCGATTCCAAGTCGCCGTACATCGAAGTACCGATAATGGGCCACTACGGCCCCAACGCGTATGTGTCTGCGCTGGTCGTTCGTGGCCGCGTCGATCCCGAGGTGCCGGGCCGCTTCGCGTGGCTGCGAAAAATGATCTATCGCGCGGCGAAGTTCGTCGGGTGGGTGGATGAAGTGCCGGTCGAGCGCGATACGCGGCCAACTGCACTCGTCGATCTGACCAAGCCCTCGTATCGACTCGGCATGACGCAAGTCAAGGTCGGGTGGAAGGCTTACGAGCTGCGCGTCAGGGTCGAGCCCGAGAAACCCGTTTACAAAGTGCGCGACCGGGCTGCGGTCATCGTGACGGTGACCGATCCGAGTGGACTGCCGTTGGCAAACGCCGAACTCGCGGTGGCTGCCGTCGACGAAGGATTGCTGGCGCTCGCATCGAACCGATCGTGGGATCTGCTCGGCGCGATGATGCAGCGACGCCCGATCGAAGTCGAAACGTCGACCGCGCAGTCGCAAGTGATCGGCAAGCGACACTTCGGCAAGAAAGCCGTGGCCGCTGGTGGTGGCGGGGGCGGCGGCGAGAACGCGCGCGAGCTTTTTGACACGCTGCTGATGTGGAATCCGCGAGTGCTGCTCGATGAAAACGGCCGCGCGCGGATCGAAGTTCCGCTGAACGATTCGCTGACATCGTTTCGCATCGAAGCCATTGCGAACACGACCGACGGTGCGGCTGGAACACAGTCGCGATTCGGTTCCGGCGGCGCATCGATCCGCACCACGCAGGACGTGATGCTGTTCGCCGGATTGCCGCCCTTTGTGCGCGAAGGCGACCGCTTCGATGCGCAGGTGACGGTGCGCAACGGCGCGGATCGTCCGCTGCAGCTCGCGATCGATGCCACCATGGGCGCCGACGGCACTGGCGTTACGAAACTGCCGCCGAGCATGATCTCGCTCGCAGTAGGCGGCGCGCAAACGGTTTCACTGCCGGCGCAGGCGCCGTTCGGTGTTAAGCAGTTGCAATGGCAGATCAGTGCGCGCGAAGTCGACGCCAGCGCTTCCGACAGGATCAAGATTTCGCAGACTGTCGGGGTTGCCGTTCCTGTTCGCGTGTACCAGCAAACGCTGATGCAGCTCGAGCCCGCCAAGGTGACGAGCTTTCCGGTCGAGCTGCCGAAGGGCGCGATCGCCGGCCGCGGCGGCGTCGAGGTCAAGCTCGCGCGATCGCTTGGCGGCAGCGCGGAAACGATCAAGCAGTGGATGGCTTTGTATCCGTTTACGTGCCTCGAACAGCGGGCGTCGGTCGCGGTCGCGCTGCAAGATCCGGTGCGCTGGCAGCGCGTGATGGACAGTCTGCCTACCCTGATCGACCGCGACGGGCTGGCAAAATATTTTTCGAGTCCGTGGAACGACGGCGACGACACGCTGACGGCGTATCTGCTGACGATCGCCAGTGAAGCGGGATACGAAATTCCTGAAGCAGCCCGCGAGCGCCTGCTGCGCGGGCTGGCGGACTTCGTCGCCGGGCGCGTCGTCCGCTACGGCGCGCTGCCGACGGCAGACCTTGCGATTCGAAAAGTGGCCGCGATCGACGCGCTTGCGCGCTACGGCAAGGCCGAGCCGCGGATGCTCGAATCGATCGAGATCGCGCCAAATCTGTGGCCGACGTCCGCGGTGCTCGACTGGATGTCGCTGCTGAAGAAGTTGCAGGCGATTCCGAAGCGCAACGAGCGCCTGGCCGAAGCGCAGCAGATTCTGCGCTCGCGCATGACCTTTTCCGGCACGACCCTGGTGTTCTCGACCGAAAAATCCGACTACCTGTGGTGGCTGATGGTCTCGCCCGATCGCAACGCGGTGCGCGCACTCGCCTTGCTGAGCGACGATCCGACGTTCAAGGATGAGATGCCGCGCATCGCGCGCGGCGCGCTGTCGCGCCAGCAGGCGGGCAAGTGGAACACGACGCTTGCGAACGCGTGGGGCGTACTCGCGTTGCGTCGATTCCAGTCGCGCTTCGAAGGCGAGCCGGTGGCCGGCCGCAGCATGGTCAGCGTTGGAAACGATCCTCACCCGCTCGATTGGAAGGCGGCGCAGTCGCGCGCGACCAACGATCCGACGCTGGGCAGGCCGATCGGCGCCGGCGTCGATACGCAATTCGCATGGCCTGCAAGCGTCGAGCTGCTATCGATCGTGCACGAAGGGTCGGGTCGGCCGTGGGCGTTCATTACGTCGCGTGCGGCTTTGCCGCTCGACAAGCCTTTGTTCGCGGGCTACCAGATCAAGCGGACCGTGACCGCGGTCGACCAGAAGAGCGCCAACACGTGGACGCGCGGCGACGTCTACCGCGTCACGCTGGAAGTCGATGCGCAGGCCGATATGACGTGGGTCGTGATTAGCGATCCGATACCGGCCGGTGCGGCGGTGCTCGGCAGCGGTCTTGGCGGAGATTCGCGTCAACTGACCTCAAACGAGCGGCGCGACGGCAACGCGTGGCCCGCGTACGAAGAGCGCGCCTTCGAGGGCTTTCGCGCGTACTACCGCTATGTGCCGAAGGGTAAGCTGAAAGTCGAGTACACGGCGAGGTTGAACAACGCTGGCTTGTTTTCGATGCCGCCCACCCGGGTCGAAGCGATGTACGCACCCGAGTCGTTCGCTGAACTGCCGGTCGCTTCGATCGAGGTGCGGCCATGACGCGAAAATTTTTTACCGCGGCGATCGCAGCCGTGCTGCTCGCGTTGTTCTTGCTGGCCTGGACTGTGGCGCTGACGCCTACGCCGGCATTCGAAGAAGTGCGCGCGGAAACTATGGGCTCCGAGTCGACCTTGTTGTCGCGCGATGGCGAGCCGTTGCAGCGGCTGCGCGTCGACATGACGCGCCGCCAGCTCGAGTGGACCGCGCTGGAATCGATTTCACCGTCGTTGGTCCGTGCAGTGGTGGCTGCAGAGGATCACCGCTTCTGGTGGCACTTCGGGTTCGATCCGGCAAGCGGCGCATCGGCGGTCATCGATCAATTCGGCAATGGACGCGGGCGCGGCGCCAGCACGATCACGATGCAGCTGGCCGGCTTGATGACCGAGGGCGATCGTTTCGGCCGCCGTTCCTTCGATGAAAAGGTCGCGCAGTTCCGTTACGCGCTTGCGCTCGAGCGTCGCTGGTCGAAGCAGCAGATCGTTGAGGCGTACCTGAATCTTGCGCCGCTGCGCGGCGAGCTGGTCGGCGTTCGCGCGGCGTCGCTCGGCTTGTTCGGTCGTTCGCCCGATGCGCTCAACGACGCCGAGAGCGCGGTGATCGCGGCGCTTGTCCGGAGCCCTTCGGCGTCGCGCTCTGTGGTCGCACGCCGCGCGTGCGCCGTGATGAAGAAAATGGACAACGGCGAACAGTGCTCGAGTGCAGAACGTGCCGCGGCCACGTTGCCGTCCAGTGCGTTGGCCATCGGAGGGTTGGACGACGCCCCTCATCTTGCGCGGCGATTGTTAGATAGTGCTGGCACATCCGTGCGATCGACGCTCGACGCGCCGCTGCAGCGCTTTGCATTAGACACCTTGCGTAACCGTCTGGCGTCGCTCACCGAGCGCAATGTTGAAGACGGAGCGGTCATCGTGCTCGACAACGTGAGCGGCGACGTGCTTGCTTATGTGGGCTCGAGCGGTGATCTGTCGGGTGCCGCCGCGGTCGACGGCGCATCGGCGTTGCGGCAACCGGGCTCGACGCTGAAGCCCATTTTGTATGCGGTCGCGATCGAACAGCGATGGCTGACCGCAGCATCGCTGCTCGACGATTCGCCGCTTGCACTGACAACGCCGAGCGGTCTGTATGTTCCACAGAATTACGAGCGCAAATTCAGAGGCGCGGTGTCGGTGCGCTCTGCGCTCGCCGGATCGCTCAATGTTCCCGCGGTTCGGACGTTGCAGCTGGTCGGGGTCGAGCGCTTTCGGCAGACGTTGCAGGACTTCGGGCTGTCGAGCGTCAAGCACGATGGCGAGTATTACGGCTATGGGCTCGCGCTCGGCGGCGGCGAAACGAATCTGCTTGCGCTGACCAATGCATTCCGGGCCCTGGCGAACGGCGGCGTCTGGTCGCCCGCCCATTTGCAGTTCGATCGCACTGATGGCGATGACAAGCCGATGCGGGTGGTTTCTGCGCAGGCGAGCTTCATCGTGACGGACATTCTGGCCGACGCAGCGGCTCGAGCTTCGACGTTCGGATTCTCGAGTCCGTTGTCGACGCGCTCGTGGGCTGCGGTAAAAACCGGCACGAGTAAAGGGATGCGCGATAACTGGGCGATCGGCTACACCGACCGCTATACGGTCGGGGTATGGGTCGGCAACTTCTCCGGCGCACCGATGTGGGATGTGTCGGGCGTCACTGGCGCTGCACCGATCTGGCGCGAGATCGTCGATCATCTGCACGTCCGTCAGCCGAGTCGCGCGCCCGAAGCGCCGACGGGTGTGGTGCGGCGCGAAGTGGTCTTCGCGCCGGCGGTCGAGCCGGCGCGCCGCGAGTGGTTCATCGACGGGACGCAGGCAAGCGCGAAGATCACAACGATCAGCATGCCAACCGCCGAAGCGGCGCCGCGCGTCGTGTCGCCGGCCGACGGTACGGTGATCGCCCCCGATCCTGATATCCCCGCAGCCCGCCAATCGATGTTGGTGCGCGCCGAAGCGCCGCAATCGACCCGGGTGTGTCTGAAGCTCGGCGCTAACGCGCTCGCGCCGTGCGGCGTACGCGAGGCGCTGGTCAAGCTGCCATCGCCCGGTCGTCATCAGATCCGGCTTGAGACGGACGCGGGGACATTGCTGGCGCAGGCGACGGTCGAAGTCCGCGGCGTGCCGCGGTAAAGACGAACTGTCGGCTCGCGAATCCAAAAGCCGTTTCAAAGCGTATTAGCGGGTGTAAGTTCTCGCTTGCCGTTCCGACAACTATGCCCGCTGATTAAAATCCGTCTATGGCCGCTGCACCGATCACGTCCTCCCCACGACCGAGCTATCTGTATTACCGCCATACGCTGCCGGTGCGCATCATGCATTGGACCAATTTCATCGCGTTAACGGTGCTGTTCATGAGCGGGCTGCATATTTTCAACGCGCATGCTGCGCTCTACTGGGGTGACTCGTCGTACTCGGGTCGCCCGGCGCTGCTGCAGATCACCGCGCGCGACGGTGCAAATGGCGAGCGCATCGGTATCACGCGAGTGCTGGGCCGCGAGTTCGAAACGACGGGAGTGCTCGGCGTTTCGAACTATCCAAACGGGCAACTGAATCAGCATGCATTTCCGTCATGGGCCACGATCCCCGGCGGGTACTCGCTGGGGCTGGCGCGCGACTGGCACTTCTTCTTTGCGTGGATTTTCGTGCTGAACGGCGTGGCGTACGTGCTGTACTCGTTGTTCAGCCGCCATTTGCTGCGCGATCTGACGCCGACCAGCGGCGAGCTGCGCGGTATCGGCACGTCGATCGTCGATCACGTGAAGTTCAAGCATCCAAGCGGCGAGGCTGCGAAACGGTACAACGTCCTGCAGAAGCTGGCATACCTGAGCGTGATCTTTGTGTTGCTGCCGCTGGTGATCCTGGGTGGCTGGGGAATGTCACCATGGCTCGATTCGATCATCCCGGGGTGGGTCGACCTGCTGGGTGGACGGCAGTCGGCACGCACCATCCACTTTATCGTTGCGTGGCTGCTGTTTCTGTTCCTCGCAGTGCATGTGTTCGAAGTGATTATCAGCGGATTCTGGAACCATATTCGTTCGATGGTGACCGGCCGTTATCGAATCAAGACGGGAGCCTGACATGACGCCTCGCGATCGATCAAAGCGGCGCTTGATACTCGGAGTGAGCGGGCTCGGCGCATTGTTCCTGACGGGTTGCGACCGGCTATCCGAGACCGAATGGTTTCCGAAAGTGTTGCGCACCGGCGAACGGCTGAGCCATGGCGTGCATCGGATTCTCGGTTCGCGGCCTTCGATGGCGCAAGAATTTTCAGAGGCGCAGTTATCGCCGTTTTTTCGCAGCAATGGCACATCCATGCCAGAGGGAGACGAGTACCTTGCGCTGGCTAAGAACGGGTTTGCCGGTTGGCAGCTCGAAGTTGGCGGTTTGGTCGAGAAGCCGACCAAGTTATCACTGGCCGAGTTGCGCGCGATGCCGCGCCGCACTCAGATCACGCGCCACGATTGTGTCGAAGGTTGGAGCGCGATCGGAAAATGGACTGGGGTGCCGCTTTCGAATGTACTTGCGCTGGTCCAGCCCAAGCCGAGCGCGCGCTACGCGGTGTTTCATTGCGCCGACGAGATGGGAGGCAGCCTAACACCCGAGTATTACTACGAGAGCATTGACATGGACGACGCGATGCATCCGCAGACGATTCTGGCATACGGCCTTAACGGCAAGGATCTGCCGATCGCCAACGGCGCGCCGATCCGGCTGCGCGTCGAGCGGCAACTTGGCTACAAGCACGCCAAATATGTGATGCGAATCGAGCTGGTCGAAAGCTTTGCGAACGTCGGCGGCGGCAACGGCGGCTATTGGGAAGACTACGGCTATCAGTGGTATGCCGGCATTTGAGGCAGTCGTTGCCGGGCGTTACTGCATAAATAAAAAAACGGCGGGCCCGAAGACCCGCCGCTTCACCTCGCACCGCGCGACAGTGCTGGCCGTTACGGAATGGTGCGCACGATGGCGTCTTGATTAGCCGGCGTGATCTGTCCCGCCCCCGTTCCCGGGTTGCCGCGGAAGTCGGTCCACACCGCGACGCCGCGATTGAGCAAATCGAGGTCAACACCGGTGTAGTCGCCGATAAAGGAGCCCGTGAATAACACCCATGGATTCGACGACTCACTTGACAGCCTGGTCTCGGTCACAAAGTTTTGACCACCGTCGTTGGATCTGCGCGCCGCGTAGTCGATGCATACGTTCGTCTGCCGAAACGGGACCGGGCCGAACGCGGCTTTCAGCAGAGTGCCGTCCGCGAACCCGGGTTGATTTACCGTGACCACGCGCACCGAGCAGCGATCCTCGGCCCCGAATCCACCGGCCGTCTTGGCGTGCTTGCGGGTGTAGTAGCCGACCAGAACTTTTCCGTCCCGTGCCGCGACAGCCGGGAAGACGTTGTCGTCAAACGGTGCCGTGAGCGAGACCGGCGCGGTGAAGTTCACCCCGTCGATGGTCTTGATGTACCAGGTCTGATTCTGAGTGTTGCCCAGCGCCGGGTTGAAGGTGCCACCCTTTTCGTAGCCGCAACTCGGGTGCGCGCGATTGTCGGTCCATACGATATGCACATGACCCGTAGTGGTGTCGACCGCCATCGAAGGAAACGAATGAATGCGATAGTTCTGCGCGCTTAGCGTCTGCCGGCCCTGGCCGGTGCCAGGCAGCTGCAGCGGGTAGCAGTTGTAGTCGTCGTAAATGCGCGGACCCTGAACATTGATCCACTTCTGGCCGCCATCAGTCGATCGTGCCAGTACGACGGCGTCCCCGACGAAGCCGGTCTCCGGCGTCGAAGCGATGTACGAGACATAAATCGTCCCGTTCGGCGCGACAGCTGGCACTGATCCCTGATTGAACGGATGCGCGTCATCACTGACCTGCTTCGGGCCACTGAAGCTCTGGCCGCCGTTTTTCGACGAGGCGATGTAGATCGGCGAGGCGCCGAACTTGCCGTTGGCCGTCTGCTGAAACCGGGTCCAGGTGACATGGACCGTGCCATCTGGAGCGACGGCCATCCACTCTTTGTCATGGAAGAAGTTGCCACTAGCCGTCGAATCAACCATGGTCGGCGCGCCCCACGTGACGCCGCCATCCGTCGAGGCTGCAACCGCCACGCCACTGCGCAGCTGGTAGTTGCCGGGCCCCTCGAAATTGCAGACCAGGCCGGCGTAGTACAGACGGGTGCCATCACGCGATATCGCCAGCACCGGATCGCCACACGAGTCCATGTGGCTGAACTGGCCGGTGCCGCCCGTGTCGCGGGTCCAGCCCGGCAGCACCACATTGATCCAGCTTGTGCCGCGGTTGAACGACACATACACCGCATGCACGTTGCCTCGGTATTCATTGGCCGACGTCACGAAGTGGTTTGGATCCGCAGGGTTGACAACGATGTTGTTCTCATTCTGCGGGTTGAAGCACGTGGGAGCGATGCCGGGCAGCGCCGAGGCGAACGCAAATGGCGTGTCGCCGACGATCGCATCGCTTTCGCCAGCGACGAGCGGGGGATAGACAATCGACGTAAGCGCACGACACTGCGAGAACAGCACGAACGCGTTCTTCGCAGGCAAGCCGACGAGTGCTCCGGGTATCGGATTGGCGGCAGCGCGGCTTTCGAAATCCTGAATCGTCCACCGCGGCTCCTCCACCGCCGTAGGACCGCCGACGCCGTCGAGCCCGGTCGGCCGAAAACGGTTTTCCGGCTCAGCCGCATTGGCGGCGATACTGGTCAATGCCGCCGCGCTCAATAGCGCGAGACCTGCAGAAAACGCAGCAAAGCCGCGCGTGATAAGAAATGCTCGCATCCTTCCTCCTACGGTTTTCTTAATGGGCGTGAGTTCTGCGATCAGACCTGCGCGTCGCAAAGTGTGCGCAGTCTACGCCCGCGGGCTCGCGCGCGCGAAGCAGCTTTGGCGCCACTGCGGCATTCACCGAGGCGGGTGACGCCTGTGACACCTGGGGCATCACTCCAGCTTGCCGATTCGCTTCACCGCCTCGGTCATCGCTAACGCGTCGGCCTTCCAATAGGCCGCGAGCTGCGGCGCATCCATGTATTCGACCGGGCTGCCCGCATTCAGAATCGTCTGCTGCAAGGTCGGATCGCTCATCAGCTTGCGAACCGTTGAGCGCAATTTTTCGATGATGATGTTGCAACAGGCGGCACGCCGCGCTAACAGCGCATCACTCCAGCTTGCCGATCGGTTTCCCCGCTCAGTCAAAAAGAGACAGGCCCGAAGACCCGCCTGCTTCTGGCCACTTACCACTCTGATACGCGTTTATCGCCAATCCCCCAGTCCGAACCGATCACGACCCAGAAGCGTGTAGAAGATTCCGATCGTACCTCTTGTCTGCGTCCTGTCGCCCAAGTCGGAAAAGACAGAATCACGGCGCGAAAATTGATATCGCAAAGAAGCTGCGTGCTGGCCAACAATGCGCCACGTGAGGGATGCGTCCGTCCGCACAATATTGTCATGACCGTCCCGGTTACCGCCCGATACACGGGTCACAAAGTATTCGCGGGCAGACATATCTATCGATGCCCGGTCTGCCATGATTAACCGCAAGGCCAGTGTTCCGTGTGGCGCTGCGCCGTAGCTGTTTGCCTTTTCGTTTGCGATGCCGTTAAGGGTACTGACGGTGGCATAGCCCATCCCCAAGAACGCCGTCCCCTGCAGCGCAAGCGCGTTTGACAGCCGCCACTCCGCGGTCGTGCCCAGAGATACTGCTGTGCTTGCCAGCCGAAAGACTTGCGGCGCAAAGTAGTCATAGCTGCCGTAAATCCCCCATATTCCTCGGTAGCTTTTGCCGCCGTAATCGGTTCCCAGCAAGAGTCCACGCGTCATGACGGTCTCCATGCCGATCGCGCTTGAACCTGCGGCCTGAAAGCTGAAGTAATCGAAAGGCCGCGTGTAGGTGTAGCCAGGCTTACCTGGCAAACCATAATCGAGCGCGAAGTCCAGCAGCGCTTCGTGGCGTTTGAACTCTGTCGAGGTGCCCGGATGGTTTTGCGTCGCGATGCTATAGCCGACGTTCAAGCGGCCGTAATACTCCGGTTCGTGACTTTGGAATGGGCCTGCGAATCGCTGGGCGAAGGCGAGGCGGTTAAACCCTACGGGCGGCGAGATTGCCGCTGCCCCTACCTCACGCCAGAAGCGCGATCCTCTGCCCTGCTCGAGCAAAAGATTGGACATGCGGAACAACGCTTCGCCAAGGAAGCTGCCGCCGATGCCGGTAGAGATCTGATCGTTTTTGGAGGGTGGCGTTGTTTCGCCGGTGATTTCCCAGAACGCACTGCCCAAGAACGTATACGCCGCGCCTTCCCAGTAATTCAATCCCGATGCTCGTGCGAACCCGTGGTACATCGATCCTTGATACGGATGCCCAAGCTGATTAACGGTGAAGGTGTCACTGTCCACCGCCCAGCTCTTGCGCAGGTTGCGCTTGATCGACGAGAGATTGCTGTCGTAGTCGCAGCACCCAAAGTAGGCGCGATTAAACAAATTGAGCAGGGCGTCGAAGCCAACGATCTCGAGCGCAGGGATAACGTAGCTTTTCTGGCCCCCCCAAGGTGGCAACGTCGTGAGATTAAGGTTTTCACTGGAACGTGAACTCACGGGTTCTTCAACCGGAACAGCGAGCGTGGCTGGCTCCTCAGAGAGAGCGGCGCCGGGAAACAAGATCAGTGGGAGCACGGCGCTTCGGAATGCAGTGCCGATCGATCGATGCGCGGAAGAAGGCCACGAGGTCATGAATTCATGCGGTAATCCGCGCAAGCGTGTTGTTGTCCGAACACCCAGCCAAGGCAAATCTCGGGCCACCGATCGAGTCATTTCGCAGTTCAGAGCGCTGGTGTAGCACTTATTCCGAGCATATGAGTTGCTACCTCCTCTGCGGCATTTGACAAAGCGGGATGGAAGCCGCGACGACTAGGTTCATTCCAGCTTCCCGATCCGTTTCACCGCCTCGGTCATCGCGTGCGCATCGGCCTTCCAGTACGCAGTGAACTGCGGCGCATCCATGTATTCGACCGGGCTGCCCGCATTCAGAATCGTCTGCTGCAAGGTCGGATCGCTCATCAGCTTGCGAACCGTTGAGCGCAATTTTTCGATGACCGCATCCGGAGTCTCCGCTGGGGCGAACAGAGCTGACCACTGCGCGAACTTCACGTTGTAGCCGCGGTCTTTGAGGCTGGGTACTCCCGGCAAGGTCACCAGAGGTGCTTCGCCCCAATGCGCAAGCGCTCGCAGGCGTCCGGCACGAATGTGCTGCACGACGCTGGCCGGGCCGCTCGAGATTGCGTCGACATGCCCTCCCAGCAGCGCAATGACGGCCGGGCCGGCACCTGCGTACGGAATATGCGTCATTCGAAAACCAGCGGCAGCTTTCAACATCTCCATCGGCACGTGCATCGTGCCGTAGTTGCCGGAGCTGCCGTAGTTGTACTGCGCCGGCTTCAGCCGAGCGTCGGCAATGAAATCCTCGAGCGTGCGCCACGGCGAGTCTGCGCGAACGACGAGCACGGTCGGGTCGGCAGTGATGCGAGCGATCGGCTTGAACTGGTCCAGCTGGAACAAAGGCTTGCGGCCGACGATCTTGTCGGCCTCGGGCAGGATCGAAATCGACGACAGGCTGATCAGCAACGTATAGCCGTCAGCGGCCGCGCGCGCCGCCTGGCCGATGCCGACAGCACCGCCCGCCCCGCTCTTGTTATCGATGACGACGGGTTGCTTCAGTTCACGAGACAACGCTTCCGCGACGGGGCGTGCAACCGTGTCGGCCACACCGCCCGGTGGAAAGGGGACGATGATCGTGACGGGCTTAGCCGGATACTGCGCATGCGCTGCAAATGAAACCAGCAAGCATCCGAAGAGACCTGCGTGCAGTTGAATCAGGCGTCTCATTAACTCTCCGAAAACAGGTTCGACCGGTGATTCATCTGCATGTTAGTCGCGCGCCGTATATTTCTGACTGAAGGGTTAACCAAAGGATCAAGATGCGACTCCTCCACACCATGCTGCGCGTCGGCGATTTGCAGCGCTCGATCGGCTTCTACACGAAGGTGATGGGCATGCGTCTGTTGCGGACTACTGACCGTCCGGAGCAAAAATATTCGCTTGCCTTCGTCGGATACGCCGACGAATTGCAGCATGCGGTACTCGAGTTGACCTACAACTACGGTGTGGCGAGTTACGACCTGGGCAGCGGCTACGGACACATTGCGATTGGAGTCGACGATATCCGCGGCGTTTGCGAACGCGCAAAGGCGGCGGGGGCGCCGGTTCCGAGGGAGCCCGGCCCGGTCAAGGGCGGCACGACCGTGATCGCGTTCGTACAGGATCCGGACGGCTACAAGATCGAACTGATCGAGCAGGCGTGAGTGCTGTGACGAGCTGCGATCTCTGATGCTTAGGGGTCGAAGTCATTGCTGAACCCCGCAGCGATGTGGACGGCGCGTGAATCGACGCCGAGTTTGTCCGCCGCCGCCAATATTTCCTTCCATGTACTGGCGTCGACAGGAATTCCTTCGGCACCGCGCCGCGCGCGCATTTCGCGCTCGGGCTCGCCGGCAACGCGCACGGCTTCGAATCCGTCGCGCGGTGGCGACGCCTTTACCCAGTCGATAAATGCGAGCGTCTCGCGCTCGAACGCCGCGCGATCTGCGAGCGCTGCAGGGTCGATCAGCACCGTCAACATTCCATTGAGAATGCGCCGCTGGGTGACGTCCTCGGAGTGTTGCGCGATGCCAGCAGCGAGTGCGCCACCCAACAGTTCGCACAGCAGCGCCAACCCGTACCCTTTGTGTTCGCCAAAGGCCAGCAGGGCGCCGAACGGCGGAGTGACGGCGAAGCGGGGATCGCGCGTCGGACGTCCCTGATCGTCGAGCAGGCAGCCGGAAGGCACCCGCTCGCCTTTGTTGAACGCAACCCGCGTCTTTCCCTGCGCCAGCATGCTGGTGGCGAAATCGAGTATCACGGGCTCGCGCCCTGTAATTGGAATGCCTGCGGCAAATGGATTGGTGCCGAAGCGTGCGTCGGCGCCGCCGTAGGGTGCGACGATGCTGCGCGCTATCACGTTGACAAAATGCATTGACACGAGGCGGGCGTCGGTCGCGAGCTCGGCCCATGTGCCGATTCGGCCCAGATGATGTGAGTTGCCGAGCGCGACGATGCAGCTGCCGTGCTGCATCGCGCGAGCGATGCCAAGCTCCATCGCTTCGCGGCCGATCACCTGTCCGAAGCCCGCGCCACCGTCCAAACGCAACAGCGTGCCGTGATCGAGGACCGTCTGCACGTGCGCGTTAGGCGCAAGGCCGCCCTGCTGATACGCCTCGACATAGCGCGGCAGCATGCCGATTCCGTGTGAGTCATGGCCGCTAAGGTTGGCCGCGATCAGATTGTCGGCGACCGCATCAACCTCGGCGGGCAGGCTTCCAAAGCCGCGCACAACCATGCGAACTGCCGCCCGCAGACTTGCGACGTTGATCGAATGGGAGGCGTCCATGGATCTATTTTGTGATTGAGCAACGAAAGTCGAGATCGTAGACTTGACGTTAGCGATTCAGAAAATACAGAGGAGGAGACATGCTCGACCGGCGCTTGACGATTCGAATCCTGTTATCGGTGGCTGTCGCATGCGCGGCTGCACCGAGCATCGGTCAGGTCGCAAACTGGCCGAATAAGCCGATACGCTACATCGTGCCCTTTGCACCGGGAGGTACGACCGACATCCTGGCGCGCACGATTGGCGAGCGGCTGTCCACCGCTCTCGGCGTGCCGATCGTCGTCGACAACAAGCCCGGCCAGGGCGGCTCGCTGGGTGCGGCCGAGCTCGCGCGCTCCGCACCCGATGGCTACACGATCGGCGGCGGCACGATCAGCACGCACGCGATCAACGCCACGCTGTACGACAAGCTCTCCTACGATCCGATCACGAGCTTCGCGCCGATTACGCTGTATGCCACGCAGCCGAACGTTCTGCTGATTCACCCCAGCGTTCCGGCGAAGAACCTGCGCGAATTCATCGAACTGCTCAAAGCCAATCCGGAAAAATATTCGTTCGGATCCGCCGGCAATGGTACGTCGCAGCACATATCGGGCGAGCTGTTCAAGACAATGGCCGGCGTGAAGATGCAGCACATTCCGTATCGGGGCAGCGGCCAGATGATGCCGGAGCTGTTGGGGGGCACGCTGCCGGTGGCGTTTGACAACATCGCCACCGCGTTCCAACACGTCAACGCCGGCAAGCTGCGCGCGCTCGCCGTCACCAGCGCGACACGCTCGGTGGTCGCGCCCGATGTGCCAACGATGGCCGAATCGGGACTCACCGGCTATGACATCAGTTCGTGGCAGGCGGTCTTCGCGCCTGCCGGCACGCCGGCGCCGATCATCGAGCGGCTTTATAGCGAAATCTCACGCATCCTGAAGACGCCGGAGATTCAGAAGCGGCTCACCGACCTGGGGCTCAATGTCAGCGATATGACTCCGGTGCAACTATCGGCGTTGATCAAGAGCGACGTGCCGAGGCTCGGCAAGATCGTCAAGGACAGTGGCGCGCGCGCGGATTGAAACGCTGAACAGGCGGCTTTGTGCCTGTGCGATTATCGACCGTCTATTCCCGGGTCAATGTAAGGACACGACCGTCGGGGAACTCTCCCTTCAGCGTCCGATCGTCGACCTTCTTGAACTTCATCGTCGAGTCTGGGCACCCGGCGAGAACCTTTGAGCGGTTCACCTTGAACACCAGCTCCTCTGCAGTGGCCAACTCCACGGCTATTGGCGCCTCTCGCTTGAAGCAAGCATTTCTTGCCACCCCGGCATCTTGGTTCCACGTCCCACCATCTTCCTTGATGACAACCGCGCCCCCCAAATTTGCCGTTGTAGGTCCGTCGAACTTGATTTTCCACGTACCGTCATAACGGTTTGCGGTCTGCGCAAATATGGACGAAGACAGCATGCACGCAAGAAGAAGTGCAACACTTGTCCGGTACATATTCGCTCCTTGTTAATAAAGTCAGGCCAAATTATACGAGTGTGAGGCGCTCGTGCTGCGCCGACAGATGGCGCAAGATTGAATATTCTGCGATCAACCATTAACTCCAAATGAACATGGCTTACTCCAGCATCGCTGACAAGCGCCGCGCATTTCATCAGCTACACGTGGCTGGGTGCTTCGTCATTCCAAATCCCTGGGACGTCGGGAGCGCTCGTTTTCTGCAAGGGCTGGGCTTCAAGGCGCTTGCCACGACAAGTTCCGGCTTCGCGTGGTCGCGCGGCCACCCCGACAACGGTGTGTCGCGCGATAGGGTGATCGCCCACCTGCAAGAAATCGTGGCAGCGACCGATTTGCCCGTGAACGCGGACTTCGAAAGTGGTTTCGCGATCGACGCCATCGGGGTTGCCGAGAGCGTGCGCCTCGCGGTGGAAACCGGCGTGGCCGGGTTGTCGATAGAAGACTCCACCGGTGATGCGGCGAATCCGCTTTACGAGCTCAGCGAAGCGGTTGAAAGGATTCGTGCGGCGCGCAAAGCGATCGACAAAGCGGGCGGCGATACGCTGCTGGTTGGTCGAGCCGAATGTTTTCTGGTCGGTCGCCCCGATCTTGCCGAAACGATCGGAAGACTCCAGGCCTACGCAAACGCCGGCGCCGATTGTCTGTACGCGCCGGGAATCCGCGCACGCGATCAAATCGCTGCGGTGGTCGCTGCGGTTGCACCGAAGCCGTTCAATCTATTGGTCGGATCGGTGAGTGAGCTCACGATGCCGGATATCGCCGCGCTCGGTGTGCGGCGGGTCAGCGTCGGCGGCGCACTCGCCCGCTCGGCTTGGGGCGGATTCATGCGGGCGGCTCGAATGATCGTCGAGCAGGGCAAGTTCGACGGATTCGCGGAAGCCGCTTCGGGCGATCAACTGAATACGTTCTTTCGCGAAGAGTTGAGTAAAGGAAAGACTCATTGAACGGATACGGCGCAAGCTGACACGCGCACCGATGGCGATTAACCTAACACGCAACCTGATGGCGCTGATGCATGCCACGCATCGTGGACTTTTCTTGGCAGCCGTGCTTGCACTGCTGACCGCACGCGAAGCCGCTGCTCAGGATGTGCGCTACTACCCGGTACCTCGCGGTTCGGGGCCGCACGACGTTGCACCGGCACCCGACGGCAGCGTTTGGTACACAGCGCAGCGCGCCGGAGCGCTCGGCCGGCTTGACCCTCGTACCGGCAAGACCGAGCACATTTCGCTTGGCAGCGGATCGGCTCCGCATGGCGTCATCGTCGGCCCGGATGGCGCCGCCTGGGTAACCGATGGTGGGCTGAACGCGATCGTGCGCGTCGATCCGCAATCGCGCGAATTAAAGAGGTTTCCGTTGCCGCGCGGCACGCCGAACGCCAACTTGAATACTGCAGTCTTCGATCGCAACGGTGTGCTCTGGTACACCGGGCAAAATGGCTATTACGGCAGCGTGAACCCGAAGACCTCTGAAGTGCGCGTCTGGGAAGCTCCGCGCGGCCGCGGTCCCTATGGAATCACGGCGACGCCGGCGGGTGAGGTTTACTACGTCTCGCTCGCCGGTAACCACCTTGCGCGGATCGATATCGGAAGTGGCCAAGCCACCGTTATCGAGCCACCCACGCCAAGCCAGGGTGCGCGCCGCGTATGGTCAGACTCCAAAGGTCGCCTGTGGATCAGTGAATGGAACGCCGGCCAGGTCAGCATGTATGACCCGCTGAGCAAAGCATGGAAGCAGTGGAAGCCCTCCGGTGTTTCCGATCCGCGTGTGTACTCGGTGTACGTGGACGACCGCGACAAGGTGTGGCTGACCGAATGGTCGAGCAACGCGATCGTGCGATTCGATCCGGTGACCGAGCAATTTCAGAACTTCGCAAGCAGCGAACGCGGAGCGGCGGTCAGGCAGATGCTCGGTCGGCCCGGTGAGGTTTGGGGCGCGGAGTCGGGCAACGAGCGTTTGGTGGTGATAAGGACTCAGTGATTTTTTGGGAACCACTTTCGCACTATTGGCGCCGTCGAAGGCTCTCGCAGCGTGCGCGAAGCCGATCAAGTCCGATAGGCTTGCGACCTCAATCTTGAGAGACGACAGCAATGCTCAATCCTCCTGCCTTGATGGTTCGCCGCAATTTCGTGCGGCCCTCAGCGACCCTCGTCGGTCGGTTGCGCGAGACGCCGACCGGGTGGGTGGTCGATGCCAACGGACGCCGCGGCGCACTTGATTACCGCGTTCGACCGCTGACCCGCGCGATGCATTTCTGCGGAGTTGCGCTGACGGTGCAGAGCCGCCCGCGCGACAATCTGGCGCCGTACGCCGCGATTCAGTATGCGAAGCCGGGCGACGTTCTCGTCGTGGCCACCGACAGCTACGAAGAGGCGAGCGTTGCTGGTGATGTGATGCTCGGCATGGCCAAGAACAAGGGCATTTGCGCGCTCGTGACCGATGGCCTGGTGCGTGACATCGACGGACTGAATGCGGTCGGCATTCCGGTATTTGCGCGGGGCTTGTCGCCGAACTCACCACACAAGGACGGCCCTGGAAAAATTGGCCAGCCGATTTGCATCGGCGGTGTGCTGGTCAACGCCGGCGATGTCGTGATCGGCGACCAGGACGGTGTAGTCGTTGTGGCGCGCGAGGCGCTTGAAAGCGTGCTCAATGGGTTGGCCGACGTCAAGACTCGAGAAGCAAAGATGGAAGAGCTGGTGGCGCAAGGCGCGACCGGGCCGCTTGGATTCGACCAACTGCTTGCGGAAAAGGGCGTGCAGTACCTCGATTGACGGGCCATGCCGAAATTCGCAGCAAATCTCGGAATGCTGTTTACCGAGCTGCCGTTCGAGCAGCGCTTTGACGCCGCTGCGCGCAATGGCTTCGAAGCGGTCGAGCTCCTGTTCCCGTACGAGCATTCGGCGCGCGATATTGCCAAATGGCTTGCTGACAGCGGGCTGCAGAACCGCGGACTCAACCTATGGCCGGGCGATTTCGCTGCGGGCGAGCGCGGGCTGGCGTCGCTCCCCGGCCGCGAGCAGGAGTTTCGTGACGCCGTGGCTCGAGCGCTCGAATACGCCGAGGCCACGGATACGCCGACGTTGCACGCGATGTGCGGAATCGTGCCGCCGGGGGGAAGTCGCGACGATCATCGCGCTGTGTACTTCGACAACCTGCGTTACGCGGCGCGAATGCTTGCGAAGAGCGGGCGCACGTTGCTGATCGAACCGATCAATCCGCGCGACATCCCCGGCTACTTCCTGAACACGCAGGCCGACGCTCACGCGATCGTCGATGCGGTGGCTGAGCCGAATCTGAAAGTGCAGATGGATTTTTATCATGCACAGATCGTTGAAGGTGATCTGGCGACAAAGTTCAAAAAGTATTTCGACAATATCGGGCACGTGCAGATCGCGGGCGTGCCCGACCGGCAGGAACCCGATCGCGGCGAAGTCAATTACCTCTATCTGCTGGCTCTGCTCGACGAGATGCACTACGCGGGCTGGGTGGGATGCGAATATCGGCCGCGCGGCAGTACCGAAGAGGGGCTCGGGTGGATGCGCCGCCTGACCTAGCGGAGCGCTGCCGCCGCTTTCACGCAACGATCAAGCAGACGCGGTGCCTGCATCCGCTCGGTCCACAATGCAAACTGAGGTGTCGGCCCGTTCCACTTCAGATCGTCGACATCGTCGAACGACACAGCATCCGTTCTTAGGGTCGCTAGATCTTTGAACAGCAGTGCGCGAGCCTGTTGGTCGCCCAATACCGTGGGTGGAAATTTCTCGATCGCGCCGTGCTTCATCAGCAGTTGCCGCGCACCAACCGGTCCGATACCCGCAATCCCGGGGTAGCCATCGGCCGCATCACCGACCAGTGCAAGAAAATCCGGGATCAGCTGCGGATCGACTCCAAACTTCTGACGCACACCTTCCGCGTCGCGGATCTGCTTGGTCTTGCGGTCGACCTGGACGATGTGGTCGTTGCGCACGCACTGTGCGAGATCCTTGTCCGGAGTCCAGATGCAGACCTTTTCGACGCGCGCGTCTCTGGCAGCGAGCGCTGCCGCCGACGCGAGTGCATCGTCGGCCTCGAACTCGATCATCGGCCAGTTGACCACACCCATCGCGCTCAACGCGTCTTCCAGCGGATGAAACTGTGCGAGAAGAACGGGTTCGATGCCGGCACCGGTTTTGTAGCCCGGCCAGAGGCGCTTGCGGAATGATTCGATGACGTGATCGGTGGCAACGCCGATATGCGTGGCGCCGCCCTCGATCATTTCGAGCACCGACTGCAGTACTCCGACGACGGCGCCGTACGGTCGATCCTGCCCCTTGTTGAATCGGCGCAGACCAAAAAAATGCCTGAATAGCTCGTAGGTCCCGTCGACGGCATGAACGACCATCAGTCATTATGCGTTTGCTGGAACCCCGAGACCAACGCATGCAAGACTGTGACTCAATGTTGCTGACCATACGAATCACCGATATCGAAAGCGTGTCGGGATTGTTGTGCGCGCCGGCGCATGCACGCGCGTGCTACGTGCTTGCTCACGGTGCGGGGGCGGGAATGCGGCATCCGTTCCTGAATGCCCTGTCGACAGGCCTTGCCAATCGCCGAATCGCAACGCTTCGTTACCAGTTTCCGTTCATGGAGCGTGGCCTCAGGCGTCCGGACTCACCCAGCGTCGCACACGCCGCTGTTCGTGCTGCGATCGCAACCGCATCGGACAGGATGCCGGCGGTTCCGCTATTCGCAGGTGGCAAGTCGTTCGGGGGCCGCATGACATCGCAGGCGCAGGCCGCAACTGCGTTGCCGCAGCTACGCGGTCTGATATTCGTCGGGTTCCCGCTACATCCGGCAAACAAACCTTCGCAAGCGCGCGCCGAACACTTGTCGTCGGTTCGATGCCCGATGCTGTTTCTGCAGGGAACTCGCGATGAGCTCGCGGACGTTGCGCTGATCTCTGACCTCGTTGCGGTGCTCGGTGATCGAGCCACGCTGCGACTGTTTGAAGGCGCCGATCACGCTTTCCACGTCCGGTCACGGAGTGGACAAACGGATCGGCAAGTGCTTGATGCACTGCTGGAAGCACTGTCCGGATGGGTCGCTGACCACGCCGGCTCTGAAAACGTTCGCGTTTGAGCTGCAGCTGGCTATCCACCGTGTTTTAATCGCCACGTTCGCGTCGGAGCTGGAGAAAAAGATTCGTGCGTCGGTCAAGTTGATAGCCGCCGCTACGCACTGATCAGCTCGATCCAGGTCGGTGCGTGGTCGCTCGCGCCTTCCTTGCCGCGAGACTCGGTATCCACGTTGGCCTGCGTCAGCCGTGCTTGCGGGATCGAGTTCAGCAGCAGGAAGTCCATTCCAAAGCCGGCTTTGCGAGCAAACGCATTCGCGTTGACCAGAACGTATAGATTTTTTCGCGCGGACGTAGGTGCCGCGTTGAATCAAACCACCCCTGATCGAGCAGGCGTTGCCTTTTGCAGCCGACAGACGGCGGGTGCCGCCAGGCCAGGTTGGCACCGTTTGTGATTGTCACAGTGTCAGGGAGCTTCACCATGACACAAGGAGAGTCACCGTGATATTCAAACAGCGCATCAGCGCCGAAATTGAGGATTGGATAACGCCCGCGCATGTGGAGGTCGTCAAGGTTGGCCCCCATTCTGCACAACTCGAGCGTATTCAGCAGCGCGTGAATGAATTGCGCGAGGCGATGGGGCCGCGTTATCTGTGCCACGAAAAGAATCGTGTGCGTCGGCTCGATGGACGGTCGTACCGGCCCCGCAGCGTCACCGGTGCTGCAGTCAGAGCCGTAAAGCGGGCTGCATAAAGTCGACAGCCTCTGTTGTCGCGCGGTGCCGATTTACCGCTGCCGACGAGTTTTGCACTACTGATGACTCGGTGTTGGCGTGCGTGCTGTAGTCTTGGCATCAGTGCCGCGTGGATCGCGCGCAATGAGTCGTCCGCCAGTGACCTCCTTTGTGGCTTGTTATGGAGCGGGCTACGACGCGTCTTTGCATCCCATTAAACTCCGCAGACCGGACCGGCGAGTTTCGTCGTGCGTGAGCCGAGCAGGTTAGCCGTGGCAATGCCATTGAGTGGTATCAGGGGATGCAGCTCAGCACGATCCGTTTGTCTTTGTTCGCCGTCGTGCCCGGATTGGCTGCGCTCGCGCTGACACGCTGGGATACCCAACTCTTCTTGTGGATCCAGGCGCATGCGACCCGAAACGTCGACCCATTATGGTCGGCCATCACGATCATCGGGACCGCCGCCGGGATCATCGCGCTGTTAAGTCCGATTTGGCGTCGGCACCCGGGGCTCGGGCCCGCGATCGTTCTGTCCGCTGTCATCTGTACGCTGATAGTTCAGCTGTTCAAACGACTGACTGAGTTGTCGCGACCGCTGGCTGTGCTCGGCTCTGATGCAGTACACGTCATCGGCATTCCGCTATATGGCCGCGCGTTTCCTTCGGGACATTCCGCGGCGGCATTTGCGGCCGCGGCCGTGCTGATCGCGTCGGGTGTCGCCGGGCGGCGCTCCAGCGTATTGCTCCTGATCGGCGCCACGCTGATTGCTTTGTCGCGGATTGTGACCGGCGCGCATTGGCCGAGTGACGTTTTCGGCGGTGCCGCCGTCGGCTGGCTCTGCGGACTTGCGGGATACTGGATCGCGTCGCGGCTGCCGCACGCGGTCCATCGTGGGCTCGAGTGGTTTGCTGGGATCGTCGCTTTTGCCTGCGGCTTGGTGCTGGTGTTCGGCGACGCCGACTATCCACTTGCAATCGGGTTTCAGCTTGCGCTGGGTACGCTGGCG